>CAZBTT010000570.1:0-3527 GCA_964494295.1 uncultured Acidobacteriota bacterium | reverse complement strand
CCAAGCGCAGGAAACCCGGTTGCCGGAGGACTCGATCCACCGACGGTTCAAGGTGCGGGTCGAGGACGACCTCGACGCACTCTGTGGCGCCGGCCTGAGGCTCGTGGCCGACCCCGGAGGATCAGGATCGGTTGGGGCAGCGGTGCGCGAGCACGCTGGCATCGACCATGGCGGCCGCGTTCTCCTCGCGATCGGTCCAGAGGGCGGCTGGAACCGGTTCGAACTCGACCTTCTCGCCGCTTACCGCTTCCGGACGACCTCGATGGGCCCTCGCACGCTCCGCACCGACACCGCCTGTCTCGCCCTGCTGGCCCTCATTCACGACGCCACGCGCCGGGATGGGTGAGGCCTAGATGTCAGTAGGCTTGGGGATCTCGGCGGTGGGGGCGACCACGATTTCGGTCGACTCGATTTCCTTGCCGGGCTTGAAACGGATGCTGCGCCCGGGAGGAATGGGGACTTCCTGACCGGTCCGCGGATTACGGCCGATCCCGCGCTTGCGTGGGCGAATGATGAACACCCCAAACCCGCGGATCTCAATACGTTGCGAGTTGAGGAGCGCTTCCTTGAACGACTCGATCACAGCCTCCGTCGCCATTTCGGCGCGCACTCGGGTGAGATCGGCCGCTAGTGCAACCTGGTCAATAAGATCGGCCTTGATGAGACTCATCGGACTTCCTCGGCGGATGGAAAGGCGGGTCGGGCCGCCTGGGGCGATTAGGATAGACCAGTGAAGCCCGAATCCCCAACCGTGTCCGACGCATTGCCGCTTGTCGCCCTGGTGGGTCGGCCCAATGTTGGTAAGTCCACTCTTTTCAATCGTCTCACCGGACGCCGGCAGGCGATTGTCGATTCGAAGCCCGGATCGACCCGGGACCGCGCTTATGGCCGGGTGGAGTGGCAACGGAGGGAATTCTCAATCGTCGACACTGGCGGTCTCTCACCGGGCGCCGATGAACATTTTCTCAAGCTCAGCAAAGTACAGGCGGATGTCGCGATCGGCCAGGCAGCTTTGGTCATCCTCCTCGTGGACGCCCAGTCCGGCCTGCTTCCGGACGATGAGGCCCTGGCCCGCAAGGTCCGCTCGTCGGGTAAGAAGGTCCTTCTCGTCATCAACAAGGCCGAGGCCGGCCGCCGCGCCACCAATGAATTCGCCCGTCTGGGCTTTGGCGAACCGTTCCCCGTCTCCGCCGAACACAACGAAGGCATCGGAGACCTGCTTGACCTGATCACGGAGCGCATCGAGGCCCCCGAGATCCACGAAGTCGACGAGAACGTTCGCCCCATCCGCGTCGCCCTCGTGGGCCGCACCAACGTGGGGAAGTCGTCGATGCTCAATCGGCTGGTGGGCGAGGAGCGGTCGATCGTCTCGCCCGTCTCCGGCACCACGCGCGACGCCGTGGACTCCGAGGTCGTCTGGCAGGGGAAGCCGTACCTCTTTGTCGACACCGCTGGGATCCGCAAGGTAAGGCTGCTCGAAGACGGGGCGGATCATGTCGCGGTGGTGCAGGCGAAACGCGCCATCGATCGCGCCGAGGTCTGCGTCCTCATGGTCTCCGCCGAAGAAGGCATGCGCGAGATGGACGCGACCATCGCGGGCCTCGTTGAAGACTCGAGCCGCGCCGTGGTTGTCGCAGTCAACAAGTGGGACCTCGCGAAGTCTCTCGAAAAAACCGCGGCGCAGATGCGCGAGGAGTTCTCGTATCGCATCAAGTTCCTCGAGTACGCGCCGGTGGTCCTTGTTTCCGCGAAGACCGGCATGGGGCGGAAGGACCTGTTCACCGCCATCGACAAGGCCCGTGTGGAATGGTCTCGCCGTGTGCCGACCGGCCCGCTGAACCGCTGCCTGCAGAATGCGGTGGCTCGAAACCCGATCCGGTTCAAGAAGGGCGCGGACGGCGTCAATCTGCTCTATGCCGCGCAGATCCGCGTGGATCCACCCACGTTCACGTTGTCGGTCAATCGCGAAGGCGAGTTGCACTTCTCGTCGGAGCGGTTCCTGGTCAACTGCCTGAGGAAGGAATTCGGCTTCGAGGGTTCTCCGATCCGGATCTGGCTGCGCGTTCGCCGTTCCCGGTCGGGACCGCAGTCCTTCAAGATGCGGAAGGCCATTCCGAGGCCTAGAACTGACGGTAAACCCAGCAGCGGCAGAGACATGACACCTGAAGCCTCAAGTCAGTTCGAGTCCCCGAAAACTCGGATTGACAAGAGAAGACCCCGGCGTTCATAATCTCGTTGAATTGCACCGGCCTAAAGCGCTGATGTAATGTTTTTTTTCAGCACTTTTCCCCCGGTTCCGTCCCCCCTTGTTCCCAGGTTAGGGAGTCCTCGTTTGACCAAGGCCGACATCGCCCGCGCCGTGTACGAACGCCACGGCGGCCTGTCCAGTCGTGAAGCGGCGCGCCTTGTGGACACCTTCTTTCAGCTATTGCGGGAGCGTCTGATCCGCGGCGAGAAGGTCCAGATCACCGGTTTCGGCACGTTCCTCGTGAAAACGCGTCGCGAGCGTCGCGGCCGCAACCCCAAGACCGGCGACATCATCGCGATTCGTTCGCGCAAGTCCATCTTCTTCAGGTCTTCTCCCCAGGTTGAAGCCGCCGCCACCATTTCCTCGGAAGCCGCCGTGTGATGAGCAAGCGAGTCTGAGGTCCAATGGTCGAGCGCAAGATTCCAAACAAGCTGTTCTTCAAGATCGGCGAAGTTTGTGAACTCACGGACATCCAGCCTTACGTTCTGCGTTATTGGGAAACGGAATTCCCGACCCTGGCTCCCGCCAAGAACAGCTCCGGTCAGCGGATCTATCGCCGCCGCGACATCGAGACGGTGATCCGGATCAAGGAGCTTCTCTACGGAGAAGGCTTCACCGTCGCGGGAGCCCGCAAGAAGATCGAGCAGGAACAGGCGGGGCGCATCGATACGCCGGTGCCGCCCGCGGCCCTCGAGCAGGCCTTCGAGGGCACCGAGCCCGACACGAAGATAGGTCCCACACCTTCCGCCGCCGCCATCCGCGCGGCCATGGCCCACCCGCCCACGTCGGGCGAACCCGCGGTGGCGAGAGACGACAAGACGCGCGCGATTCTGCAGGAAGTGAAGGAAGAGTTGCGAGCGCTGCTCAAAGTTCTCGACCGGAAGTAACGCGAAGCCTCGCCAAACCGGTCGCTGAGCGCAGACGGTCCCAATCCAGCGCCGCGCTGAGCCTGTCGAAGCGCGCTGCGCTGAGCCTCTCGAAGCGCGCTGCGCTGAGCTTGTCGAAGCGTCGAAGCGACCTCGGGACCCGGATCGGTTGCTGAGCGCGGACGAACGCAGTCCAGTCGAAGCGACCTCGAACGCGCTCGAGTCGTCTCGAAAGAAGTCGAGCGTTTCGCCTCAACGCTGGTAGACTCCCTCGCCCTCGTACGTTGACGTTCAGTCGGGATGTAGCGCAGCCTGGATAGCGCACCTGCTTGGGGTGCAGGGGGTCGGAGGTTCAAATCCTCCCATCCCGACCATCTTTTAGCCGGGGGGCGTTGAACGGCCCCGCCCCCCAG
>CAZBTT010000569.1:0-3555 GCA_964494295.1 uncultured Acidobacteriota bacterium | reverse complement strand
CTCGGCCGTGATGGTGTCTTAGGGGGGGGAGGTCGCTTCGACTGAATCCTGTTCGTCTGCGCTCAGCGACCGTCTACGGCCGAGAACGAGTACGAAACGACGAGTACGAGGACGGCTTCCGTCGCTTTGCTACTTCAACCGCCCCCTCAACTCAGCCGTCTTCGCCTGCAGGCCCTCCGGGGTTACGTTCTCCGGCGCCATCGGTTCGCCGACTGAAAGGCCGACGCTCGAAAACACCCCACGTCGGAAGGGCTTCGTCATCGCCTTCCCGTCAACGCGGGAGAAGAACGAACCCCACAGGTTTTGAAGGGCCATCGGGATGACCGGCACGGGGCGCGTGGCGAGAATCTTCATGATGCCTGCTTTGAAGGGCTGCAACTCGCCGTCGCGGGTGATGACGCCCTCGGGGAAGATGCAAAGGAGATCGCCCTCGGCGAGGGTCCGGTCCGCCTCCGCGAAGGCGTTCGCGTAGATGGCGGGGTCCTCCTTGTGCGACGCCACCGGAATCGTCTTGGCAAGCCGAAAGATCGCGCCGAGGATCGGCGTGGCGAAGATCCTGTGGTCCATGATGAAGCGGATCGGCCGTGGCGACGCGGCCATCAGCAGGAGCGCGTCGACGAAACTCACATGGTTGCAGGTGAGGAGAGCCGCGCCGTGTTCGGGGATGTTGTGGTCGCCGCGGATGCGGAAGCGGTACATCAGGTTCGCCACCACCCAGGAGATGAAGCGCAGCAGGAACTCGGGAACCAGCAGGAAGATGTAGAGCGCCACCACCGCGTTCATGACGCCCACGACCAGGAAGATCAGGGGCACCGAAGCGCCGCCCTTGAGGAGCGCCACCGAGAGGGCCGCCGACGCGATCATGAACAGCGCGCCCAGGATGTTGCTGGCCGCGAAGATCCGGGCGCGATGCGTGGGTTCGCTTCGGGACTGAACGAGCGCGTAGAGGGGCACGGAGAAGAGACCGGCGAAGGCGGAAAGGAGGCCGAGGTCGGCGAGGATGCGGAAGGTCCCCGGGGTCTCCAGGAACTGCGCGGCCGTGAGGGCTGCCGGGCCGTGGGTGAAACCGCGCGACGCGAAGTACAGGTCCACCGCGAACGCCGTCATACCGAAAGCGCCGATCGGAACGAGACCGAGTTCGACGTGGCGGCGCGACAGCGATTCGCACAGCAGGGATCCGATGCCGATGCCGATCGAGAAGACGACCAGAAGCAGCGAAGCGACACCCTCGCTGCCGCCCAGAACGTTCTTCGCGAAGGCCGGGAGCTGGGTAAGGAACGAAGCGCCGAAAAACCACAGCCACGAAACTCCCATCAGTCCCCGGAAGACCACGACATTCTCGGACGCGAACTTCAGGTTGCGGATCGTCTCGGTGAACGGGTTCCACTTGACCGCCAGATCGGGCACGAGCGGCGCCGCTTTCTGCATGAAGTGGACAGACACGCGGCCGAGCAGGGCCACCACAATGCAGCCAAGCGCGGCGATCTTCGGCCCGTTTTCCGGCATCCCGACCAGAACTCCGCCCACGAGGTTGCCCGCGAGGATGGCCACGAACGTTCCCATCTCGACCATGGCGTTGCCGCCGGTCAGCTCCCGCTCGGTGAGAGCCTGGGGCAAGAAGGCGTACTTCACGGGCCCGAAGAGGGTCGAATGAAGCCCCATGAGAAAGGTGCAGCCGAGAAGCACCGGCACGTTCCTCGCGATGAAGCCGTAGCCCGCGAGGACCATGATCCCCACCTCCAGGGTCTTGACGAAGATCGCAATCGATCGCTTGTCATACTTGTCCGCGAGCTGCCCGGAAGTCGCGGAGAAGAGAAGGAAAGGAAGGATGAAGAGGCCGGCTATCAGATTCACGACGAGGGCGGGGTCGAGACCGGACGCGGTCCCCGCGTGGAACGTCACCATCACCGTGAACGCGAACTTGAAGAGGTTGTCGTTGAAGGCGCCCAGGAACTGGGTCCAGAAGAAGGGCGCGAACCGGCGCTCCCCCAGAAGGGCAAACTGCGAACTCCCTTCCCCCTGCGAGGCCAGCGCCCGGGTTTCGGTCTTGGCGCGAGGCGCCGGCTCGGGGGACATGGCCGTGGAGTCTAAGTCGGCTCTTGTTGCCTATGATGGCGGCGTGCCGAAGAAGATCGCCGATCCCGAACCGCGCCTGCGGAAGATCTGCATGGCGTTCCCGGAAACCACCGAGCGCCTCAGCCACTCGATGCCCACATGGTTCTTCAAGGACAAGAAGACCTTCGTGAGCCTCATGAAGCACGGCCATCACCAGAATCAGTTCCCGCACTTCTGGTGCGCGGCGGGCCCCGGCGTCCAGGAGGACCTCATCGCATCGAGTCCGGATCAGTTTTTCCGCCCGCCTTACGTCGGCAGCCGTGGCTGGCTGGGCGTGCGGCTCGATCGCAAGCCCGACTGGGCGCTCATTGAACGCCTCTGCGCGGAGGCGTACCGGGCGGTTTCCGGAAAGCGGTAAGGAGCGAAACGCACGATGGCCCTCAGCTTCTTCGATGACAAGAAGGCGCCGCCCGCCGATAGCGAGATCGCTCAAGCTCTTGGCCGATCCGGCCCGGCCTGGGTCTGGCTCAAGGACGCGGTCATCAGCGAACACGGGCTTGTGGAGGACTGGGGGTTCGCGGGACCAAAGTTCGGCTGGTCGCTTCGCCTCAGGAAGGGCAAGCGCGTAATCGTCTACATGACGCCCTGCGCCCGTCACTTCCTCGCTTCCTTCGTTCTCGGCGAGAAGGCCTGCTCCGCCGCCCGCGAGGCCGCGCTTCCGGAATTCATTCTGACCGTGATCGCGGCGGCTCCAAAGTATGCGGAGGGGCGGGGTTTTCGAATACCGGTCACGACCTTGAAGCAGGCGCGCGCCTTGGCGGAGCTCGCGGCGATCAAGGCGGCGCACTAGCAGGGTCAGGAGCAGGAAATGTCCACGAACGGGATCATGAGTTTCGCCCTGCTGGCCCTGCTGGCCGGTCCGTCATCGTCGGCCCGCGTCGACTTCAGCGGAACCTGGGTCCCGGAGCTCAATGCCCATCAGAGAACGCGGGAGCCGAAGACCAGGGAGGCGGCAGACGCCCCCGTCCCGGCAATCGGGGGGCCGCCCATCCTCTTCCTCCCGCCTCTGCGGATCGTCGACAACGGATCCGAGCTGATCTTCGAATCCTTGAACGACGCCGGAGGTGTGCTCTCCACCTCCCGCATCAGGACGGACGGCAAGGAGTTGTCGGGGCCGCCGAGTCCGGGCGCCCCGAATCGAAAGTCGCTCACGAAACGCGAGGGCCGGTCGGTGAAGACCGAATGGACGCAGGCCGGCGAAAACATCCCCACGTCCACGGGAACGGAGACCTGGACCCTCTCGAGCGACAACAACACGCTCACGCACGCCACCACCAGCGAAGACGCCAACTGGCGGAACCGGACGAAGACCACCTACAAGCGCAAGTAGCCGCGGTGTTAACCTAAGGCGGCGATGGCTCAAGCGCCCCCAACCCTCACCAAACGTGCGTCGATACCGGACCTTGTGGCGAAGGGGGTCGTCCTCGGCGACGGCGCGAG
>CAZBTT010000568.1:0-3564 GCA_964494295.1 uncultured Acidobacteriota bacterium | reverse complement strand
ACCGACCGCATCTGGAACGGCGCCGACGATGATGGTTCGGGAACGGTGACGCTGCTGTCGCTCGCCAAGGCGTTCGCGACCGGTCCGAAGACGAAGCGTTCCACCGTCTTCATCTGGCACACCGGCGAGGAGCGGGGTTTGTGGGGCTCGCGCTATTTCGCGGACTACTCGAACGTGTCGATGGACAAGGTCGTCGCCGTCCTGAACATGGACATGGTGGGACGGAACAACCTCGACGATCCGAAAGAAGCGAACACCGTCTACCTGGTCGGCTCCGATCGGATCAGCACCGAACTGCACAACATCTCGGAAGCGGCGAACGCCGGCCTCAAGGCGCCGATGAAGCTCGACTACGCGGCGAACGATCCCGCCGATTCCGAGCAGATCTACTATCGCAGCGACCACTACAGCTACGCCGTCAAAGGCATCCCTGTCATTTTCTACTCGACCGGCCTCCACGCGGACTACCACTTCAACACCGATACCGTCGACAAGATCTTGTTCGACAAGATGGCGCGTATCAGCCATCTGATGTACGAAACGGGCCGACGCGTGGCGGACCTCGATCGGGCTCCGGTGCGCGACAACAAAGGCCCGCGGGTGGGCAAGGGCAGCTCCGGGAAACTCCCGGAGAAGTAGCTAGAAAGCCTCGCTGAACGAGCTCTGCGCGCCTTCGTAGAGGTCGCTCACGTCGAGGCCGTCGACGTACATGTGGTTCACCTGAAGGCCGACCGGAACGAATAGCCGGTCGCCCTCCTCGCGGAACTTTCCGAACGCGGTCATCGGCTGTCCGGCGGTGCGATCACGATGGGGCGCGTGAGTGATGCCCAGGAAGGGAACCCCGGGCACCGCGGTGTAGTACGCGAAGTCGGGTTCACCGCCGCGATCGAGGTTCACCTGGGCGGAGGAGCGGGCGATCTCTTCGCCCGCGGCCTTGAGGAACGCCGTCCCCGACTCGTTCCAGTCGTGAGTCGCGAACGTGAAGGTTCGCCCAGGACCTGGCACCGTCATCCCGACGCGGAGCGTGTCGTACAGGACCACGTCCTCGCCGTCCAGCCTTGTGCGAAACGCGTCCACCTTCAACATCGCGCGGTGGAACCCCCAGCAAAGAGCCGCGTAGGTCGAACCGCCGACCTCACGGGCCCGCGCCCGGATCCGCGAGGCCTCGAGTTCGAAGGTCACCGCGTAGAAGGGAGCAGGGTTCGCCCGGTAGAACTCGAGGTGCGCTCTACGGTGATAGTCGGTAAGAACCCGGGGCGGCATCAGACATTGAATTTAAACAGCATCACGTCGCCGTCGGCTACCACGTACGTCTTGCCTTCCATTCGGTAAAGACCCTTCTCGCGCGCCGCGGCGACTGAACCGCACCCGACGAGGTCCTTGTAGGCCACGGTCTCGGCCTTGATGAAGCCCTTCTCGAAATCGGAGTGGATGACGCCCGCCGCCCTAGGCGCGGTGTCCCCGATGTGGATGGTCCACGCGCGGACTTCCTTTTCGCCCGCGGTGAAATAGGTTTGAAGTCCGAGCAGGTGGTAGGTCGCGCGGATGAGCGGGCCCATGCCGCTTTCGCTCACCCCCAGGTCCTTCAGGAATTCGGCGGCATCCTCCGGCGAGAGGTCGATGAGGTCGCTCTCGATCTGCGCGCTCACCACGACCGCCTCGCAGGAGAGATGGGTTCCGACATACTCGCGGACCTTCATGACGTAGGGGTTCGCGTCCGCGGTGGCGAGATCGGTGTCCTTGACGTTGCAGGCGAAGATCGTTGGCTTGTCGGAGAGCAGGAAGAAGGAGTTGGAGATCGCCTTCTCGTCCTTGCTCAGCTCGACGGTGAGCGCCGGCTTGCCGGCATCGAGGGCAGTTTCGATCTTCGCCAGCACCGCGTCCTCGGCAGCTGCGACCTTGTCCCCTCGCTTCACCTCGCGCGCGATCTTCTCCCGCTTCTTCCGCACGGTCTCGAGATCCGCGAGCATCAACTCGGTGTTGATGACTTCGATGTCGCGCACGGGGTCGACCGAGCCTGCGACGTGGAGCACGTCCGCGTCCTCGAAGCATCGGACCACCTGGACGATCGCGTCGACCTCGCGGATGTGGGTGAGGAACTTGTTGCCGAGGCCCTCGC
Organism: uncultured Acidobacteriota bacterium; assembly: GCA_964494295.1. Classification (GTDB taxonomy): domain Bacteria; phylum Acidobacteriota; class Vicinamibacteria; order Fen-336; family JAGNNV01; genus JAGNNV01. Next base: position 1,445 of record CAZBTT010000568.1, on the reverse strand, counting down.
CCTGACTTGCGCCTTTCACCAGCCCGGCGATGTCCACGACCTCGATGGCGGCGGGGATCACGACATGGGTGCCCGCGATCTTCTGGAGCACCTCGAGGCGCGCGTCGGGCACCGTGACCATGCCCACGTTGGGGTCGATCGTGCAGAAGGGGTAGTTGGCCGCTTCCGCCTTGCGGTTGCGGGTCACGGCGTTGAAGAGGGTGGACTTGCCAACGTTGGGCAGACCTACGATTCCGGCTCTAAGCATCCGCACAGGATATCGCGTTCGAGCACTTCCATCCGACCGCGTACCCATGGCCGAGGCCGTATGCTCCGGCCCGAATGTCGAGAAAGCTTCGTTTCGGCGTGCTCAGTACCGCCAACATCGGCCGCAACCAGGTCAACCCGGCGATCCGAGCCTCGCGCAACGCGGAACTCGTGGCGGTGGCGAGCCGCGATCCCGCACGGGCGAGGGAGTTCGCGGCGCAGGGCGGGATCGGGCGGCACTACGGTTCGTACGAAGCGCTCCTCGATGACCCCGAGATCGATGCGGTTTACATCCCCCTTCCAAACTCTATGCACCGGGAGTGGGCCATCCGCGCCGCGGAGAAGGGGAAACACATCCTGTGCGAGAAGCCGCTCGCCACGACCGCGGAGGATTGCCGGCAGATGCAGGCGGCGGCCGACGCCTGCCGCGTCACCCTTATGGAAGCGTTCATGTACCGGTTCCATCCCCGGACGGAGAAGCTGCTCCAGCTTTCAAGCGACGGAACGGTGGGGGAGATCCGCACGATTCGCAGCGCCTTCACGTTCAAGCTTCTGCGCGCGGACAACATCCGCTTCTTCCCTGAACTCGGGGGCGGCGCCCTTTTCGATCTGGGCTGCTATTGCGTGGACGCGAGCCGGCGGATCGCCCGTTCCGAACCAGTCGAGGCGCAGGCCTTCGCGGAGTGGAACGAGAGGGGAGTCGACACTCAACTCACGGGCACGCTGCGGTTCGCAAACGGGGTCGTCGCCCATTTCGACTGCTCGTTCAAGATGGAGCGGCGGGAGTTCGTGGAGGCGGGCGGCGTCCTTGGCACCGTCGCGTCGGCCTCCGAAACCTTCGTCAACAGCACAGATTCCGCGGAGATCCTCCAATACCGGGGCCGCGAGCCCGTCATCGTGCACGCGGTTCCAGGCGACAATCACTACAGGCTGATGGTCGAACACTTCGCCGACGCGGCGCAGGGGAACGCCACGCTCCGCTACGGGATGGAACACTCGATCGGAAACCTGAGGGCGATCGAGGCGCTCTATCAGTCCGCAAGGTCGGGCGGCCGGCCGGTCTCTGTGCGAGCCGAGGCCCCATGAGCGCCACCGGGCGGCTCACCGTCCTGATCGCGAGTTATCTCGAGCCGGAGCACGTCGCGAGGGTACGGGCCGTCGATTCCCGGATCGAAGTGATCTCCCAGCCGGACCTTCTG
>CAZBTT010000567.1:0-3564 GCA_964494295.1 uncultured Acidobacteriota bacterium | reverse complement strand
CTGCTTCAGTTCCACGCCTGGACCTATTCCGACCCGTCCTGGCTCGACGCCCTCTTCCACCTGCAGGATCTCAAGCGCGAGGGCCTCATCCGGCACATCGGCGTCACGAACTTCGACGCCGCTCATCTGCGGATCGCGGTGCGAACCGGTATCGAGATCGTCTCGAATCAGGTCTCGTTCTCCCTGCTCGACGCGCGGGCCGCGGCGGAACTGTCCGACTTCTGTGTCGCCCACAATGTCCGGTTGCTGGCCTACGGCACACTCCTCGGCGGCTTCCTGACCGAGGCCTGGCTTGGCCGTGACGAGCCCGACTGGGACGCGCTCGGCACCTGGTCGCACATGAAATACGGCCGGTTCATTCGCGCTGCGGGCGGCTGGGCAGCCTTCCAGCAGCTCCTGCGCCGCATCGACGAAGTGGCCACCAAACATGGGGCGCCCATGGCTGCGGTCGCTTCGAGGTGGGTGCTCGACCACGAAGCGGTGGCTGCGGTCATCGTGGGAACACGTCTGTCGAAATCGGCGCACATCGAAGACACGCTGCGGATCTTCGACCTGACCCTCGATGACGAAGACCGGAAACTCCTCGAAAAGGGCCGCAGGTACCTGAAGGCTCTGCCCGGCGACTGCGGCGACGAGTACCGCAAGCCGCCCTACCTGACCGCCTCTGGAGACCTGAGCCACCACTTCGACGCCATGCCGCCCCCGTACCCGGTGAGGCCGGGCCCGAAGGGGAGGACGCTTGTGCTCTCGGGAACCGCCTGGGAGCCGCTCGCCGGCTTTTCGCGCGGCCATCGACTCGACAACCACATCTGGATCTCGGGCACCACCGCGACTCACGGCCAGCGCGCGGTCGGCGGGAACGACCCAAAAGCGCAGTTCCACTTCATCGTCGACAAGATCGAGGGCGCGCTGATCTCGCTCGGGGCCACGCTCGCCGACGTGGTGCGCACACGCGTGTTCGTGCGCAATGTGTATGACTGGGAAGACGTGGCCCGAGCGCACGGCGAACGCTTCCGACACATCATGCCCGCGAACACGATGGTCCAGGCCGGCCTCATTGGCGAGGAGTACCTGGTCGAGGTCGAGGCCGAGGCCGTGGTCACCGACTAGTCGCTTCGACACCCGGACGGAGCGCCGGGCGATATCCTTCGCCCACCCATGACACTCACCGGCCGCCGTTTCGCCCAGGTCCACATCCGGGCCTTCTTCCTCCTCTCGGTCCTCGCCGTGGCGGCGGCCCGGACCTCGGCCCAAACTCCACCCGTCGCGGGCAGAGCGGCCGACCACGTCATCCTCATCACCATTGACGGCTTCCGCCCGCAGGTCTACCTGGATGCGGAGCGGGAGGGTGTTTCAATCCCCAATCTCAAAGCGCTCCTCAAAGCCGGCAGCGGCGCCGAGGGCGTGGTAGTCGCCTACCCTTCGATGACCTACCCGTCTCACACCTCGATCGTGACCGGCGTCTCACCCGCGCGACACGGGGTCATCAGCAACACGCAATTCGACGCTCTGAACGGATCGCGCGCCTGGTTCTCGGAGAACAGCGCGATAAAGACGCCCGCCCTCTGGGACGTGGCGAAGAAGCACGGGCTCAAGACCGCCGGCGTGTCCTGGCCTGTGACGGTCGGCGCGACCATGGACGTGCTCTACCCCGAAAGCAACCAGGCGCCGCAGGACTCGACGTGGCTGGTGCGCGCGCGCAAGGACTCGACGCCCGGCCTCGTCGACGCGGTCGTAAACGACCTCGGCGGCTTCGGCGAACGGGACAACCTCGACCCGATCAAACGCGATCGTTTCGCGACCGCGGTGGCGACGCGGATCATCCGCACGGAGAAGCCGAACCTCATGGTGGTGCATCTGATGGAGACGGATTCCGCGCAGCACGCAAACGGTCCGGGAAGTCCGCAGGCTCGGGCGGCGTTCGAACGCGTGGACGCGCACATCGGAGCGATAGTTCAGGCGACCGAGGAGGCGGGCACCCGCGGCCGTACCGCGTTCCTCATCACCGGCGATCACGGCTTTTCGCGGGTTCACGCACTGTTCCAACCCAACGTGATCCTCCGCGACGCGGGCCTTCTCAAGACCAACGACAAGGGCGACGTGACCGAGTGGCAGGCGGTTCTGCACGGCATGGCGGTGCGGGTTCGCAACCCGGCGGCCCCGTCGCTCGCCGAACGCGTGATCAACCTTTTCGAAAAGCTCGAGCGAACCCGCTACAAAGGACTCTTCAAGATGGTTCGGCGGGCCGAGCTCGACGAGCGGGGCGCCTATCCCGAGGCTCTCTTCTTCTTTGAACCCGCCGAGGGCTATTACCTCTCGGACGGCTTCGCCCAGAACTCGTTCCTCATCGGCACCACCCGGCGAGGCGCCCACGGCTTCCTTCCCACGGAGCCACGGATGTTCACGGGCCTCATCGTCTCCGGCTCGGGAGTGCGGGCCGGCGTGCCCCTGCCTTCCGTCCGGCAGATCGACATCGCGCCTACGGTGGCCCGCCTGCTCGGTTTCGAGATGCCCGAGGCGGACGGCGTGCCTCTCTTTGGCGTGATGGACGCCGCCGCCGGCCCGCGCTCGAACTGAGCCCGACCGTCTCAGCGTCCGAGCAGCCGTCCCTCGGGCGAAGCACGATCCAGGCGATCGAACGTCTCGTAGACCAGTTTCGAGATCTCGCGAATCGCGTCTTCGCCATCGGGGTCGTTTCGAAGCGCCGTGGTCATGATGGCGGCGGCGTAGGGCCGATATTTCAGATCGACAAGACCCGTCGCGGTGCGCACGCCCTCGAGGGAACCGGGCTTGTCGAGGATCGTGAGGCCCGAAGGAAGCGGATCGCGAAAGCCCGTCGACTTGGAGACACCCACCACGGCGCGAAGATCGGCGGCGAGCGCGGGAGTGAGGCCGTCCGCTTTCCTGACGGCTTCGATCAGGCGGACCATCTCCTGCGGAGTCGAGACGTTCTCTTCTCCGCGACGCGCCGCGGCGAGGTCGATCATGCGTCGACGCAGGCGGGTCTTGGGCAGGCCGAGGGCGTCCATTCGCGCGTTCACTGCCGGCATTGTCACTTCGTCGATGAGAATGTTGGTCGCCGCGTTGTCCGAAAGGGACATCATCAGAATCGCGAGGTCGCGCCCGGTGAGCTGCGCCTTCTCCGAGAGCAGCGGCAGCACGCCGCTTCCCCCCGCACGGACCTTCGGCAGCGTACGAAGCGCCTGCAGGTCGAGCTTCCCGGCTCCCACCTGCTGATACATCTCGTAGATCAGCGCCAGCTTGATCGAGGAAGCCTGCGGGAAAACCACATCGCCACGAATCTCGATCGTCCGGCCGGTCGTGAGGTCCTTGATCGCGACGCCAAGCACGCCATCAAGCCGGGCCTCAACCTCCGCGATCCGCGTGCGCAGCTTCTCGAAGAGGGCATCCTCGACGGGGGGCGGGGCGGCCTGCCCCGCACTGAGACAAGTCGCAACCAGCATCGTGAGGGCGATGAACGTTCTCGAACGTTGAATCCTGGACATGGCCAGACCATACGACGAATTCCGGGTCGGACTGACGGGGCGCGGGTTAGAGTGCGAT
>CAZBTT010000566.1:0-3565 GCA_964494295.1 uncultured Acidobacteriota bacterium | reverse complement strand
ACTTCAGAAACCGGCTGAAATGGGGCGTTCTCGAACGGGTTTCTCAGCAGGAGCCCAGCGAAAAGCGAAGCGCGCGGACCATCGCAGGAGTCTTCCGGGGCGCGTTCCTGCAGATCGGCGGGGGATTGCTCATCGGCAGTGGGATCACTCAACGCCTCAGTGTCTTCAGCATCGCCCGGGCGTTGTCGTTGCGATCGTTCAGCGCGAGGGACTTCTCGTAGTTCAGGATCGCGTTCGCGGTGTCGCCCGCCTTCATGTACGCCTCGCCCAGGCTGTCGTAGGCGTTCGACGATTTGGGGAACTTCTCCACGTTGAGCGCGAAGATCGCGATGGCGCCCTGCATCTGACCGTGCTGGATCATGGCGTAGCCGAACTGGTTGAGATGCTTCTCGGCGAAGTCCCAGTCCTTCGGCTCCTCGCGCTCCAGGCGGCGGTACTCGGCGAGGGCCGCGTCCACCCCCTTGCTCATGACGATGGGCAGGAGAGCTTCCGACACCGGCCGTTTCGGCGCTTCGATCTCGAGGACGTGCCCTTGCTTGACCCGCGTGTGGATCTTGCGGAGCGATCGAAGATCTTCCAGGGGATTGCCGTCAAGGGCGATGAAACTCGCTTCGTAACCGTCCGCGATCCGCCCGATCTTCCGGAGCGGGAAAACCGCGCGCGGCGTTTCGTCCACCGCGAAGCGTACGAGTTCAGCCTTCGTGAAAACGCCGAGCGCCGCCACGCTCTCGAGTTCGTCGATCACCAGCCGGTTGTCGTCGACGCCGAGCGCCACGCGAACGCCGCGCGCCTTGAGCATCGCCAGGTTCGCGCGGTGCAGGGCCGGGAGATCCGCGACGCCGGCGCTCGGCCGGTGACTGAGGACCGTGGTCACCACGGTGATCTTCTTCGCGGCCGCGGCGTCCGCGTCCAAAGGATCGATCGGAGCGAGGGGGAGATGCGCGATCTCGTCGACCCCCGCGCGCACCGCCTCATGGAAGTCCCGCGTGCTCGTGGCGTGGGCGGTGACGCGCAAGGACGCGCCGTGCGCCCGCGTCACCACCGCGTCGAGGACCTCCGGACGCAAGCCACGCGCACCTTCGAGGTAGACCTTGATGAAGTCGGGCTTGCCCGCCGCGATGGCCGGCCACTTCCTCTCCAGGTCTTTGGGCGTGTCGACTGAGAAGTACGCCTCGCCTTCCATGTCGGGGGCGCCCCAGTTGGGGAGGCGCTTCAGCATCTCCGCGTAGATCTGAGTCGGGTGGCCGCCCGTCGACGTGAGGCCGCCGTTCGAGTACGTCACGTCCACGCTCTCCGCGAGGTTGACCTTCGAGCGATACGGTGCGGTGAGCCGCAGCGTGTTGTTCGGGTTCTTCACGTAGAAGATGCCCGCGCCGAGGAAACGCGCGCGCTGTTCGTCGAACGTTTGTCCATCGGAGAACGCGTGGTTGTGGGCATCGCCGAGGGGCGGGACGACGTAGCGGCCGCCGAGGTCGATGACCCGCGCGTCGCCGTCGCAGCTCGTGCGGAAGACGTTCTCGACCGAGCACCACGTCGCCTTCACGAAGCCCGTGCCGTCGTACCACAGGCCGTTTATGAACTTCAGATTGCCGTGAGCGTGGGAGGGGCGCGCCGCGAAGAAGAGGAGCGCGAGAAAAAAGACTGTTGTCGGTTTTCTGGTCATGGAATGTCCTTCTGGAATATTCGATGGGCGTCAGTGGCGGTGAGAGTGGAGAGAGAGGGCGGCCCGGGTTTCGTGATCGAACGCGAACCGGTTCGCGGCCGAGACTCGAAGTCCGGGCAGGAGCAGCAGGGCGAGGGCCGCCAGGAGAGCGACCGCCGCCGGACTCAGCCGCGACGAGGGTGTGAAGCGGGCGTCCGCGATGCGCCGGATGCGATGAAGCAGCGCCGGTGCCGACTCCGCGATGGCGGCTGCGGACAAGGGAGGAGGCGCCGCGAACGACGCCGCGTGAAGCAGCGTCCGCGCGTAGTGCGCTCCCTCGCAGGCGCCGCGCGCCAGCAGGGCGTCGTCGCAGCACTCTTCACGCAGCGAGCGGCCCTCGCGTCCGAGGCGCCTGGCCAGCGGGTGGAACCACCACACCGCGAGGACGATCTCCTGGAGCCAGTTGAAAAGGACGTCGCGTCTTTGGATGTGCTCACGCTCGTGCGCGAGGACGTCCGCGAGCTCGTCTTGATTAAGCGCACGGACCAGCGACTCGGGCAACAGGATCGCGGGGCGAAGCACGCCCGTGGCCATCGCCACCGGGATCTCCCGGCTCACGAGCGCGTCCCCCATGCGCACGGCACGCCTCCTGATCCCGCGCAGCGTCCAAGCCTCTGAGGCGAGCCGTGACAGGCACACGATGATGCCCAGGAGATGCACGAGCATCAGCGCGACCACGACGCCGACGCCGGACGGCTGCATCGCGAGACCCACGAGATTCCTGACGGGTTCGATCGCGGGGGCGGGAGGCGCCGCGCTGAAGAGCCCCGTGGGCAGAGGGAGCATGGGCGGCAGGGCGAACTTCAGAAAAACGAGCATGACCAGCGCGTGCCGCAACTGCGGACCGGCTCCGCGGAGCCCCTTCAGAAGCAGCAGAACGAAGAGCGCGACCGCCGTGTTCTGCCAGAGTGCTTGAAGAACGTGAGGGAGCCAGTTCCCGGCCAGCGCCGTCATTTCCGTTTCCTCCCTTCCATCTCGTCGACGAGCTGCCGAATCCGCCGCAGTTCGTCGGCCGAGGGAGGGGTGGCGTCGAAAAGCGTGGCGACGAGACGCGCCGGATCGTTCGTGAAGAGGCGTTGCACGAGCCTCTTCAGGAGGGAGCCGTAGAGGGGACGCGGCGACGTCGCGGCCGTGTAGAGGAAGGCCTTGCCGACCGGCGCCTTGCGTCGCGTGACGAGCCCCTTCGCTTCCAGGCGCCCGAGCAAGGTGAGCACCGACGCGTGCAGCATGGTGCGATAGCCCGCGAGCGCCTCGCGAATCTCGCTCGCGTCCGCCTCCCCGCGCGTGTGGACCACGGCCAGCACCTCCATCTCCGCCTCGGGCAGGACGGGTTCGGTATCGCGCGCTTCCGGCGAGCGCGCCTTGCGTCTCATGACCATGAGGCCGGAATGAAAACAGACAACAGTCTTTATGTCAACTGCCCCACCTCACGCCTGAACGATCGTCTTGAACCCTCCGTAGGCCATCTTCCTCATGTCGAAGGGCATTGATGGCGGCGGCGCCTGCGCACTCATCTCTTTCATGACCTTCTTGTTCACCGCGTTGCGATGCGCTTTGGACTTGAAGACGATGAATGCGAATACGACCGTCTCACCCGCTTTGGCTTTGGCGAGCGTCGGAAACGTGGTGATCTTCATTCCGGGCATCGCCTTCGGGAAGAGATCGTCACCGACGCACTCGAAGTACTCGAGCGCCCCGTGCCTCTTCCAGGCCTCCGCCCCTTGCGCCGCCATCTTCTTGTACGCGGCCAGGTTCTTCTTGGGCATGGGGATCACGAATCCGTCGACGTAGGTCATGTCTTTTTCCTTTCGGTTGTCTCAGTTACTCGATCCTAAACTTTCGAGAAGCTCGTCGAGCTGGTCG
>CAZBTT010000565.1:0-3567 GCA_964494295.1 uncultured Acidobacteriota bacterium | reverse complement strand
GAAAACGGTCCATGTAACCATCATCGATGACCTGATCGACGAGTTCAACGAGACGTTCTCTGTCCAGCTGAGCGGCCTGGTGAACGTGGGTCCGGGCACGATCAGCCGGACGGGCACGATCGCGGATAACGACCTGGCGCCCGTGCTGTCGATCGTGGCGACGTCGTCGCCGGTGGTGGAGGCGGCGGGTACAGCGACCTTCACGGTGAGCCTGAGTTCGGTGAGCGGGCGTCCGGTGACCGTGACGGCTCAAACGGACCCGGTCTTCGGTACCGCGATTTCGGGGGTGGACTACACCGCGGTTTTGCCCATCGTCCTGAGCTGGACCCCCGGTGACAACACGCCGCAGACTCTGGTTGCGCCGATCCTCGATGATCTCCTGGATGAGGCGGCGGAGACGTTCCGCGCCACCCTTACGGGGGCGGTGAATGCCTCGGCGAGTCCAAGTACCGCGACCATGACCATCGCGGATGACGATCCGACTCCAACCGTGTCGATCGGGAACGCGACGGTGACGGAGGGCAACACGCCATCGACGACGCTTGCCAGTTTCACGGTATCCCTCTCGGCGGCGAGCGGCCGGACGATCACGGTGCGCGCCAGCACGGCGAACGGCACGGCGACGACCGCGAATGGTGACTATGTTCCGCGCTCGAACGTCCTGCTCACCTTCCCTCCGCTGCAAACCACGCAGCAGTTCAATGTGACGGTGAACGGGGACGACGTTCTGGAAGCGGACGAGACGTTTGTGGTGAATCTCTCTTCGCCGAATACTGCGGTGACGATCCTGGGCGGTCAGGGAGCGGGCACGATCAGCAACGACGACTCACTCGCCCTGAGCATCGACGACGCGCAGATCGTGGAGACCGACAGCGGTCAGGCTTCACTGAACTTCAGTGTGACTATTCCTGATCCCGCGCCGGCGGGCGGAGTCGCCTTCGACTTCGATACAACGGACGGAACCGCGACACTCGCCGACAACGACTACGTACAGGTGGTCTCCGGGAACGGCTTCATCGCGGCGGGTGCCACGTCGGCCACGGTGGCGGCGCTGGTGAATGGCGATGTGACGGTCGAGGCGCACGAGACGTTCACGGTGACGATTTCAAACGCTTCGCTGCCCTCGTTCCCGCTCGGCATCGTGACCATTCCGGACAACACGGCAACCGGGACGATTCTGAACGACGACGCAGTGCCGGTTGGGGCCCTGGTGATTTCGGAATTCCGGTTGAGCGGCCCGGCCGGCGTCAACGATGAGTTCATCGAGATCGCCAACACGACCTCGAGCGACATCACGGTTCACACCACGGACCTCTCGCCCGGATACTCAGTAGCGAAGTCGGGCGGAACCCTGTTGTTCGTCCTTCCGAACGGGACGACGATCCCGGCGCGGGGCCACCTCCTCGCCGTGAACAGCGTCGGGTACAGCCTGAACAACTACGGCGGCCTCAATGCCGCGACCGCCGATGCCACGTGGACAACCGGAATAGCCGACGACACCGGTCTGGCGTTGTTTGCGACCGCGGACGTGGCGAGCTACGTTGTCTCGACACCTCTGGACGCGGTGGGATTCATCCCGCAGGTGGCGACCCAGTACATCGAGGGTCCGACGGGACTCACGGGGATCGGCGCCGGCCCCTTCGCGAACAACTACTCGTTCGTGAGGAAGCACGTGGCCGGCGCGGGTGCGACGCTTCAAGACACGGGCGACAGTTCGATGGACTTCGTGCTGGTGGCGGTGGATGCCGGTAACTACGGCCCGGTCGCCGCCATCCTGGGCGGCCCGTCGCCGGAGAATCTGACGGCCGAGACAGAGCGATCGCACGCGGATGTAACCATGGCCGACGGCCCCGTCGAGTTTACCGGCGTAGTGAACGTTGCCCCGAAGGCGCTGGAGTTCCGGCGGACCTTCACGAACAACTCGGCCGGCATGTTGAGCGCGCTCCGCTTCAAGATCACGAGCATCACGACCGTCAACGGCCCGACGCCGGGAGACGCGGACCTGCGACCGACGGACAGCGCAGCGTTCGGCACATTCCTTGGAGTGACGCTCGAGGGCATGCCATCGGCGGGATACTTCGTGACTACGCCGTTTGTCCCGGTAGGACCCTATCCGGCGGGCTCGCTTCCCAATGGAGGCCTCAACTCAACCTGGAGGGTGACCACCGGGCCCATCGGTCCGGGCGGCACGGTCGATGTGAACTTCCGAGCGGAATACACACTGAGCGGCGCTCCGTACCTGCTGTGGGTGGTGCCTGAAGCAAAACCGTAGGGTCAGGGCGTGAGTCGCAGACAGCGCAGGAGGTCGTTGAACCTCGGATCGCTGCGGATGGGATCCAGCAGAGGATCCACCTTCGCGTAGCGGACCCAGTCGGCCCGTGCCTGACACGCCTCCATCAGGTTCTGGAAGGCGCTGTCGTTGTCGCCCAGTCCCACGTCGATGACGCCCAGGAGCGTTGGCGAGACGTATCGACCGTTCCGCCGGAGGGCAATCAGCCGATCGCGAATCGCTTTGGCGCCTTTGAGGTCGCCAGATTGGGCTCGCGCCACCGCAATCAAAGCCTGGCCCTTTTGGATGCCGGGAGTGAACGAATCTGCGAGAGCGAAGGATTCGAGGGCCGCGACCGGCTGCCCCATCAGGATCTCAACCTGCCCCTTCCGCCACATCGAAGCCAGCTCGCGAGGGCTTCGTTCAAGCACGCTCACCCACTGCCGATGGGCCATTTCGAAGCGGCGCTGAAAGTAGTAGACCCGGCCAAGGGCTTCGGCATACGTGCTGCCGTACGGCTGAAGCTCAACCGCGCGTAACGAGTGTCGCTCGGCCTCGTGCAGTCGGCCCGTCGGAATGAGGATCGAGACAGAGTAGCTGTGGTGGGTCTCGGCGGCGTTCGGGTCCAACTGGAGCGCGCGCCGGATCGCACCCTCCGCTCCCTCCCAATCGTTCGCCTGAGCGAGCAGGTCCGCCATGGCCTGATGCGCGAGGGCCAAATTCGGATCCAGCTTCATGGCGCGCGTTGCCGCCTTCAGTCCCTCGACCTGAGTCGGGCCAGGGTCCACGCCGTCCGTGAAGGAGGAGACCATCTGGAGAAAGTTCGCGTACCGCGCCCAGCCAAGTGCGAAATCCGGCGTCGACTCGAGCACGCGGCGATAGAGTTCGCCCGCGCGCTTGAGCGAAGCGGGCGAGGCGTTGTCCACCAGGGCCTGGGCCTCCAGAAAATCACGGTAGAGCCCGGGTTCAATCGCTACGGGCGAGGGCCGGGAAGGTGGCGAGGGAGCCGTGGACGACCCGCTGGGCGCGACGGGACCGCCCACGGTGGTCGCGAGCAGCGCAGCGCCCAAAACCACCAACCCGGCTGCGGCGACCCGCGCACTCGTTTTCAGCGTCGTTTCGCGCGGATCGAGGCGCGGGGAGTGGCCCGACTGTATTGCGACGAGGGCCTCGGCCACTTGAAAAGCCGAGGGCCGCTCGGAGGGCTCCTTTCGCAGACACCGGTCGAGAAGCTGAACAAAGGGACCGGGGAACGATGCGGGCAGGGGCGCTCCGTCGACGATCGCCGCAAGGGTGGC
>CAZBTT010000564.1:0-3568 GCA_964494295.1 uncultured Acidobacteriota bacterium | reverse complement strand
AAGGTCGATGTCACCGACTTCCAGAAGGGCGAGGAAGCGGGCATCAAGAGCGTCACGATGTTCGTCTCCGGCGAATACGCCTTTGGAACATTGTGGGTCGAAAGCGGCGTGCATCGGCTGGTTCGCATCTCTCCTTTCGATTCGGCGGCGCGCCGGCACACTTCTTTCGCGGCGGTCTTCGCCTGGCCCGAACTCGACGACACCATCGAGATCGAGATCCTCGACAAGGATCTGCGCATCGACACCTATCGCTCGAGCGGAGCGGGCGGCCAGCACATCAACGTCACCGACTCCGCGGTCCGCATCACCCACATCCCCACCAACATAGTGGTCGCCTGTCAGAACGAGCGCTCTCAGATCCGCAACCGCGAAGTGGCGATGAAGGTCCTGAAGTCGCGCCTGTTCGATCTCGAGATGAAGAAACAGCGCGAGAAACTCGACGTGGTGGAGGCGGCGAAGATGCAGATCGCCTTCGGGTCGCAGATCCGCTCGTACGTCCTGCATCCCTATCGCATGGTGAAGGATCACCGGACGAAGTGCGAGACCGGCGACGTCGATCGCGTGCTCGACGGCGATCTCGACATCTTCATCAAGGCGGCGCTGGTGGCGAAAGCCCGGGGCGAGCTCGGGAAGGGCGTCGCGGCGAGCGAGGAGTGAACCTCAAGTCGCACGGCGTCGCGGCCCTCCTTTACGCCGCCCTGACCATCCTCATGACCTGGCCGCTCGCATCGCGGCTGAACCTCATGGAAGCGGGGGATTCCTCCTACTTCGCCTGGGTCATGGCCTGGACCACTCGCGCGCTTGTCAGCGACCCGCTGAGCCTTCCCCACGCGAACACGCTGCATCCCCTCCGATACGCGCTCTTTCTCGACGAGCCGATCGTGGCGACATCGATCCTCTCGCTCCCGCTGCGGGTCATCACCAGCGATCCGATCGTGACCCTCAACCTGATGAGGCTCCTCACCTTCTTTCTCACCGCACTTGGAGTGCGCGCCCTGGCCCTGAGTCTCGGCCTGTCGCCACTCTCCGCCTTCGCTGTCGGAGCCTTGTTCTCCTTCTCGTCGAACCGGATCTCCACCCCCGCGCATCTGTCGGTGCTGGGGACGCAGTTCCTTCCCCTCTACTTTCTCTTCCTGCATCGCTGGGGACGGACGGGGTCGGCTCGCGCCGCCGTCCTCGCCGGAATTTTCTTCGGTGTCTCGGCCTGGGCCTGCGGCTATCAGGCGCTCCTGGCCGCGGCGATCCTTCCGATTCCCATCCTCCTCCTCATCGAGAAGCGCGAGTTTCTGAAGACCGCGCCCCTCGGCGTAGCCACGGCTCTCGCCCTGCTCCTTCCCCTGCAGTGGCTGCATCAGCAGGCACTCCGGCCCCTTCAGTACGAGCGCACCGCGGACGAGACGGTTTTCTTCTCGGCGCCGCTCGAGGGGCTCTTCTCCACCTCGGCCTCGAACCGGATCTGGGGCGCGCTCACCGAGAACCTGAGGTCGATCGTCGAAGCGGATCTCTTTCAGGGCCTGACGGTTCTGGTCCTTGCTGGTATCGCGCTTTGGTCCGTGCGCGCAGCGTCTTCGTCGCGGCGAATGATTGCCGTGTACGCGACGCTCGCCGCGTGCGCCGTGCTTGTCGCCCTCGGCCCGGAAATCCGACTCTTCGGCGTCACCCTCTTCAAGGGCCCGTTCGCCTGGCTGCGTGAGATCGAGGTGTTCAGGATGATCCGGGTGCCCGCGCGCGCTTCGGTGTTCGTCTGCCTCGGCCTTTCCGTGCTCGCGGGCTTCGGCCTGGATCGGATCCGGCGCACCGGGGCCAAGGTGGCTCTCCTGTGCCTCGCCCTGCTCGAGGCCACGGTCGCCCCGCTCAACGTGGTCGCGGCGGACCGCTGCATCGACAGCGCGGAGCCCACCCCGCCGGTCTACGCGTGGCTCAAGTCTCAGCCACTCGACGCGCCGGTGATCGAACTCCCGATCCTCCTAAACGATGGCCTGTTTCAGCGCCCCCGGTTCGATGACAGCGTCTACCTGCTCCGGTCGACCACGCACTGGAAGCGGCTGGTGAACGGGTATGCCGGGACGGAGCCCGCGCAGTACGCGCGGGTTCGAGACGTGATGAGGGACTTTCCTTCCGACGAATCCGTCGCGTTGCTTCGTTCGCTCGACGTCCGCTTCGTGGTCGTTCACCTGCGGGGCTTCGGGCCGAACCGTCGGCAGGCCATCGAAGAACGCCTTCCCGGTTACGCCCTTCACCTGCGGGAGTCCGCGCGTTTTGGCGACGATCTTGCGCTCGAACTGATCGACGCTACCGCGCGTTGATCGTCAAGGCGTCATCGGGCGGGTCTCGCCGAGTTCCGAGCTGCGCTGGGGCAGGGGCGGGGGGAAAGCCTGTTCCTTGGGGAGCTTTTTGATCGCTTCCTTCCAGAAGTCCACGAAGATGGGCAAAGAGGTGCGTGCGCCGTCCTGGCCGCGGCCGAGCGACTTGCGCTTGTCGTCGAAGCCGCTCCAAACCCCGGCCACCATCTCCCGTTCGAAGCCCACGAACCAGGTGTCGCTCCAGTTGTCGGTGGTGCCGGTCTTTCCACAAAGAGGGCGGTTGAGCGATCGCGCCCGGGTCGCGGTGCCCCGCTCGACGACGCCGCGAAGGATGTTCGCCATCACCGCCGCGGTTTCGGGACGAAGCGCGTCATGCGCCTCGGGCAGTTTCTCTTCGAGCACGTTGCCCTCGCTGTCCGTGATCTTCGTGATCAGCATCGGAGTCATACGCAGTCCCTCATTCGCGATCGTTCCGAACACCGCCACCATCTCGTCCAGCGTCGCCTCCCCCGCGCCGATGGCGATGGGAAGGTAGGGCGGCAGCTCGTCCTTGAGCCCGAGTTTCTTCGCGTATTCGATGCCCCGTTCGATGCCGATCGCCTGCAGGGTCTTGATGGCGGGTATGTTCCTTGAGCCCTCCACCGCCTGCTGCACGGTGATCGTGCCCGCGAACCTCATGTCGTAGTTGTTGGGCGTCCAGGTGGGAGAGCCCGCGGTGGTGAAAGACACCGGCGCGTCCACGAACAGGGTGTCGGGCCCCCAGCCGAGACTCTCCACCGCGGCCGAGTAGACGATGGCCTTGAAGATCGACCCGGTCTGACGATGGGCCTGCACCGCGCGATTGAATTTGCTCCGCTCGAAGTCGAAACCGCCGACCATCGCCCGCACCGCTCCCGAACGTGTGTCCATGGCGAGGAAGGCGGACTCGGCTTCGGGTTCCTGTTCGAGCGAGACCTCGGCGATCTTTCGCCCTTCCGCCTCCTCGAGTTTCACGATCCGCACCGGGACGATGTCGCCCACCTTCACGGTCTCGCTGACCCGCGTCCGTCCCGTCCAGGCGATACCCTTCGCGTGCAGTCGCCCCAGGGTTTCGCCGATATCGAGGACCGCAAGTTCGCGATCGACCGTGGTGACGACCGCGCGCACCACATCGCCCGGGCCAAAGGGCTGGCGCCAGTCGCCCAGGGTGAAGTCCTTTGGCATAGCACCGTCCTTGAGCGCGGACACGCGGGAGGGCTTGAAGCCGCGGGCCGCCCGGTCGTTCC
>CAZBTT010000563.1:0-3574 GCA_964494295.1 uncultured Acidobacteriota bacterium | reverse complement strand
TGAGGCAGGGCGAGGCCGGCCTGCGCGTTCTCGCCACGCTGCACGGAACGGTGAGGCGCCTTGCGATGTTTCGCGCGATGCGCGCGTCGGGGGTCCCGAGCACGGAGGCGGGTTCGCGGCTCGGCATCATGCCCTTCAAGGTCATGGACACCGACCGGGCGGCCAGGGCCTGGAGCGAGCCGGAAATCGCCCGAGCGCTCTCGGTGTTCGCCGAGGCCGATCGGCGCCTGAAGCTGAGCGCCCCCGCGGTTCCGGTTCTGACCCACGCGGTGGTTCAGGTCGTGAGCGGGGGGCGAGCCTGAGGCGCTTTAAGAGCCGCCCGCTCACGTTCCCGCGGGCATCGCCCGGGCGGGAACGGAGGGGGGAAGTGCTACGCGCTGACGGTGTTCAGGCGGCGCGCGAGGCGCGACTTGGTGCGGCTTGCGGCGTTGCGATGGATGGCGCCCTTCTTGGCCGCGCGATCCAGTTCGGAGAACGTGGGTGCGGCCAGCGTCTTCGCGGCCGCGGCGTCGCCCTTTTCGAGAGCGGAGCGGAGCTTCTTGACCTGAGTCTTGAGCTGCGCGGTGTTCGCGCGGTTGATCGCGCGCTTCTTGCGCGATCGGCGCATTTGTCTGAGTGCGGAGTCGTGATTCGCCACGCTAAAAAACCTCTTCTGTCGCTAAACCCTGTGTTTGTGCGGGCAAACTCCCGCCATTCCGACCTTGTGAGCCGGTGAGTCTACCTGAAACTCCCAAGAATCACGAGTCCCGCCTGAGGTCGGGCTTCGGGGCGAAGACCGCGATGTTGTCGCTCGCCACCCTGTTGTCGAGAGTGCTCGGACTGGTTCGCGAGCAGCTCTTCGCCCTGACCCTTGGGGCCTCCGCCCAGGCGGAGGCTTTCGTGATCGCGTATCGCATCCCGAACCTCCTGCGCGACCTGTTCGCCGAGGGCGCCTTGTCGGCGGCCTTCATCCCGGCGTATTCGCGAGCCGACACGGAAAACGCCGAGCGAGGCTTTTCGCTGGCGCGACGGCTGCTCACCCTCCTGTTCCTCGTCCTGACTCTGGTGTGCGGCCTGGGTATCGTCGCGGCGCCGCTCCTCGTGCACGGCCTCGCTTCGGGGTTCGATGGGATCGAAGGGAAAAGCGAACTCGCCACGCGACTCACCCGGGTGATGATGCCCATCCTGCCGTTCGTATCGTTCGCCGCCGTTGCCATGGGGATGCTCAACTCGCGGGACCGGTTCGGTCTGCCCTCCCTGGCCCCCGCGATCTTCAACGTCGTCAACATCGTGATCGCGGTTGGTCTCCATGCCCTCGGCCTTCCGATGGAGCAGGTGGCGTATGGCTGGGCGGTGGGCGCCCTCCTTGGGAGCGCCGCGCAGCTTGTCGTGCAGTGGCCGGGGCTGCGGCGAGAGGGGTTCCGTTTTCGGCCCGACTTCAATTTCAAGGATCCCCTGATCCGCGACATTCTCACGAACATGGCGCCGGCCACCATCGCTCTCGCGGCCGTACAGATCAACATCTTCATCAGCAGCAACTACGCATCCACCCAACCCTCAGCGGTGGCCTGGCTCAACTATGCGTTCCGCCTTCTCTACCTCCCGATGGGTCTCTTCGGCGTCGCGGTCGGCACCATCGCGGGCGCCCGCCTCTCACGTCTCATCGCGTCGGGGAGCCCGGGTGACGCGCACGCCCAGATGGCGCAGGCGCTCCGCCTGCTGCTGTTTCTCACCTTGCCCTCGGCTCTCGGCCTCATCTGCGCGGGTCAACCGATCGTGCGCCTCATCTACGAGCACGGGGCCTTTACCGCGGTGGACACGAGTGCGGTGGCGCTGGCCCTCGCCTGGATGTCGGTCGGCCTCGTCGCGTACGCCTCGACCAAGGTGTTCGTGCCTTACTTCTATGCGATGAAGCGGCCCAGGGTTCCGCTTGCCGCGAGCCTGCTGGCGGTGGGCGCGAACCTCGTGACCCTTGCTCTCCTGTTCGAGTCCCTGGGCTACGAGGCCGCGGGTATCGGGATGGCGCTTGGCAATCTCGCCAACGGCGGTTTGCTCCTCGCCGTCTATCGCGGGCCCGAATCGCTGATGAAGACTCTCGACGCGCGCTTCGTCGGTTCGCTGATCTTCTCGACCGCCCTCATGTGCGCGGTAGTGGTGGCCGCGATTTCATGGTTCGATCCGTACGCGCCCGGACTTGCCGCGAAGGCCTGGGGGGGCCTGGTTCCGGTGATCCTCGGGGCGGCAACCTACCTGAGCGTCGCGGCTCTTCTGCGCGTGCCCGAGGCCACCCGCGTGCTCAAGATGGTCCACCGCCGCTCTCCCCGATGAGGGCTCGGGACAACACGACCGCTCCGGTCGAGGATGTTCGCGTGACCGACTACCTCAACCATCTTCGAGCCGAGCGCGGTCTGTCCGGGAACACCATTTCCGCGTACCGGTCGGATCTACAGAAGCTCGCGGCGTGGGCTCGCTCGCGGGAACAAGCCCTGGAGGACATCAAGGCGCGCGATGTGGCGGCCTTCCTCGCGCACTTGCGTGCCCTGGGCCTGTCCGCGCGCTCTGCCGGCCGGGCCGTGCATGCGATTCGCGGCTTCTTCAGGTTCCTGGTTCGCGAAGAGAAGCTCACCGACGACCCGATGGAGAACGTCAGGTCGCCGAGGCCATTCAAGCCGCTGCCGCGCTTCCTCAATCGCGCCCAGGTCGAGGCGCTGCTCCAGGCTCCCGATTCCGGCACGGCGCTCGGGCTGCGCGACAAAGCCATACTCGAAACCATGTACGCGAGCGGCTTGCGCGCTTCCGAAGTCACTCATCTCAAGACCGAGAACATCGACGCCGACATCGGCCTGCTGAGGATCTTCGGCAAGGGGAGGAAGGAACGCCTTGTTCCCATCGGGTCGAGTGCCCTCGGCGCGATCCTTCGATACGAGCGAGAGGGCCGGGCGAAACTGCTCAAGAAGAAGAAGACCCGCGAACTCTTCCTGAATCACTCCGGCGAGGCGTTGTCGAGGATGGGGCTGTGGCTCATCGTGCGGCGGCACGCGCTTGCCATCGGAGTGGCCCACATTCTCACGCCCCACGTGCTGCGACATTCTTTCGCCACCCACCTGCTCGAAAACGGGGCCGACCTGGGCGCACTTCAGGCGATGCTGGGCCACGCGGGTATTTCGACCACCGAGATCTACACCCACGTGACCAGGGAGAGGCTGCGCAAGGTGTGCGAACAGTTCCACCCGCGCGCGTGACAACGGTTTCGGTCGGGGTGGGTCAGAAGGTAAGATCCGCAGGTTAAAGGAGCGGGTCGCATCCACCCGTCCATCCGGCTAAACGAATTGATATCAGAGGTTCAATGAACAAACACCGCCACCTTTTCACGTCCGAATCCGTCACGGAAGGCCATCCCGACAAGATTGCCGACCAGATCTCGGACGCGGTCCTCGACGCCCTGCTCGCTGAGGATCCCATGAGCCGCGTCGCCTGCGAGACCATGGTGACCACGGGCCTCGCCTTCATCGCCGGCGAAATCACGACCAAGGCCTACGCGGATATTCCCACCATCGTCCGCTCCACCATCGAGGACGTGGGCTACACCCGGGCC
>CAZBTT010000562.1:0-3590 GCA_964494295.1 uncultured Acidobacteriota bacterium | reverse complement strand
CTAACAGGGCAATAGTTGACGTGTCAAGTATTGTTTGGATGTCGCGGCGCTGTGCGTGCCGCTGACTAAAGGAGGAGCATCGCCGCGGACAGGATGACCGTGGGCAGCACGGCGCCCGCGGCGAGCAGCAGCGGCGACACGCCATTCTCGAAATGCCTGCCGAGAATGGCCTGGCCCGCGGGATTTGGAGCGTTCGCGATCACGGTGAGCCCGCCGCCGGTCACCGCACCCGCCACCACCGCATACTTCGCGGTGTCGCTGAGATCGGGCACCAGGGTTGCGAGGAAGGTGATAAGCGCGTTGTCGTTGAAGGCGGTGAGAACTAGCGCGCCGAAGAAGAGAGGTGTTGCGGCAAGGCTCGCGAGAACTGGCTGAATCCACCAGCCTTGCAGGCCCCCGTGAACAACGAGCCCCCCGAGAAAGAAGGCGACAAGGAGAGGCGGCTTGAGGTCGATGGCGCTCTGATGCGCGGATGTGGCCTTGGCGAATCCGAGGAAGAACAGGAAGCTCCCGATGAAGAGGGCCGGATAGTGCGCGTTCGCCACAGTCCAGGCCATGAAGGCCAGATGGACGACGACGATGATCCACGGCGCTCGTGATCTTCGCGGCGCCGGTTCGGGCGCAGGCAGGGCCTTGAGGTCCTTGCGGAAGATCAGGAGGTAGGCCAGATTCGCGACGAGGATCCCCGCGAAGGCTTTGTAGCCGAAGTTTGAAAGCATGAAACCGAAGTCCCAGTTCCACGGCCGCGCCACCATCAGAACCGGGGGGGCGGCGAAATGGGTGAGTGTGCCGCCGACGGAGACATTGACGAAGAGCAGGCCGAGGGTGGCGTAGGAGAGGCGCCTCGAGGGCCCCAGCGCGAACACTTGTTTCGACAGCAGCAGGGCGGCGATGGTCATGGCCGCGGGCTCGGTGACGAACGAGCCCATCAGTGGAGCCACGGTCAGGATGGTGAACCACCATGCGGTGGGCGAGCCTTTGCCGAGATCGGCGATCCGCCGAAGCACGTCCTCGGCGAGATCGAGAACCGGCTGGGTGGAGGCGAGCGCCATGATCACGAACACGAACAAGGGCTCGGTGAAGTTGACCGTGCCATTGAGGTAGTGCGTCACCGTGCTGTAGTCGCGGGCCCAGACGATCGCCGCCCCAAGCACCACCACCCAGAGGCCGAAGATCACCTCGACCTCACCCATGAAGTGGAGGAACTCCGCCTTGATGCTCGGGGTGGGTGAAAGACCCTGGTCTCTCTCTCGCTTCTCATGGGCCTCCTGAACGTGATGCGCAACCACGGTCAGGCGCTTCGCCGCGAAGGTGTGAAGAATGGCCAGGCCGAAGATGAGGGTGGCGATGAGGTTGAACGGCTCGGCCTCCGCACGTGATCGGAGGATCTCCAGCAGGCCCGCTCCTGACGGGGTTTCCGGGTAGGCGCTCAGGGGCAGAGGAAATGGCGCGTCCATCCCATCGAGCATAAGACAGCCCCCCTGAGGGCGGCGGGCGGTAAACTCCGCCCCGAAGCCATGAACAATCAGATACCGATGGTCGATCTGCGGGCTCAGTACCTGCGGATCAAGAGCGACATCGACGCGGCGATCACCCGCGTCGTGGACACGACGGCCTTCATCAAGGGTCCCGATTGCACGGCCTTCGAAAAGGAATTCGCGGCCTTTTGCGGAGCGGAGGCCTGCGTGGGCGTCGCGAACGGCACGGACGCCCTGATCTACGCCCTGCGTGCGTACGGGGTCGGCCCGGGCGACGAGGTCGTGACGGTGGCCAACACCTTCATCGCCACTGGTGAGGCGATCTTTCTCAATGGGGCGACCCCGGTGTTCGTGGACGTGGACGACGTGACCTACACCCTCGACCCGAACAAACTCGCGGCCGCGATCACGAAGAAGACGAAGGTGATCATCCCCGTGCATCTTTACGGGCATCCCTGCGCGATGGACGCGATCAACAAGATCGCGTGCGATCACGGGATTCCCGTGCTCGAGGATTCGGCCCAGGCCCATGCCGCGACGGTGAACGGAAAGAGGACGGGGACCCTCGGCCATGCCGCGTGTTTCAGCTTCTACCCGGGCAAGAATCTCGGGGCGTATGGCGATGCCGGCGCCGTGGTCTCGAACGACAAGGAGTTCATCGCCAAGGTGCGCCAGATCGCGAACCATGGCGGGGGAACGAACAAGTACGACAACGTGATCGTGGGCACGAACTCGCGCCTCGACACGATGCAGGCGGCCATACTCCGGGCCAAGCTGCCCTATCTTCAGCAGTGGACGGAAGAAAGAGCGGCGCGTGCGGCGTTCTACACGAAGCTGCTCGAAGGCGTCCCCGGCCTCGTCACTCCCAAGGAAGGTCCGGGCGCCAAATCCGCGTGGCACCTCTACACCGTGCGCACGCCGAAGCGGGATGGCCTGATCGAGGAACTGAAGAAGAACGGGATCTCCACTGCGGTCCACTATCCGCGCCCGATTCACCTTCAGCCGGCGATGGCCCCGGCCGGAGGCAAGGTGGGCGACCTGCCCGTCTCCGAGGCGTTGTCGCGCGAAGTGGTCTGTCTGCCCCTCTATCCCGAGCTTCCCCTGGAAGAGGTCGAGCGCATCAGCCGGATCGTTCGGAGCTTCCTCGCCGCCTGATCGTCCGCCGTTCTCTCAAAAGCCGGAGTTGGTCCAATGAAAGTCGGTCTCGTCGGGTGCGGTTACTGGGGCAAGAACATCGCGCGGAATCTGCACCAGATGGGAATGCTCGGGGCGGTGTGTGATCCGAGCGCCAAGGTGCTCGAGAGTGTTCCCAAGCTTTATCCCGGGGCCTTCGCCACGAAGTCGCTCGCGGAGCTCTTGAAGTCGAAAGACATCGATGCGGTCGCGATCGCTTCGCCGGCGGCCCAGCACGCGGCCACCGCCAAGGCCGCACTTCAGGCCGGCAAGGACGTCTTCGTCGAAAAGCCGCTGGCCCTCGACGTGAAGCAGGCGAAGGCGCTTCTCGATCTCGCGAAGAAGAAGAAGCGGATCCTGATGGTGGGCCACATCCTCCAGTACCACCCCGCGATTCGGAAGCTCAAGGAGCTGGTGGACGCGGGGGATCTGGGCGATATCCAGTACGTCTACTCGAACCGCCTCAACCTCGGAAAGATCCGGCACGAAGAGAACCACCGCCGGGACTTCGCCCCCCCCGCCATCCCCGTGAACCCGCTCCCGCCCGGTCGTTCTAGCCCGCGGCCTACAGCAGTCACGAGAGCGGCTTCGTGATGAACGCCCTCCTGGACCTCTATCTGGCCACGCGGGACGAGCGCTTTCTCGCGCCGATAGCGCCGGCACGCGCCTGGCTCGGCCGGTCGGAAATCCGGCCCGGCGTCTGGGTGGGAGAAAATACGCGCATCTCGCCGGACGCACACATTGCGGGGCCGGTAGCCATCGATCGCAACGTGACGATCGAGCGCGGAGCCGTGATCGAAGAGCTCACCGCGATCGGCGCTTCGTCGATCGTTGCCGAGAACGCGCGCATCATGCGCAGCGTAACCTGGGAAGACTGCTACGTCGGCGAGGAAGCCTCGCTCGGCGAGCGCTGCTGGCGCGTGCTGCAACGGCCGCAGG
>CAZBTT010000561.1:0-3592 GCA_964494295.1 uncultured Acidobacteriota bacterium | reverse complement strand
ACGAGATCACCCACGAGGATCGGGGACGCGGCCATGCCGTAGAAGTTCTTGAAGGGCCCAAGAGGCATGGTCCAGCGGTCCTTGCCGTCGGGGGTGTATGCGGCGAGACCAAAGTCCTCGAAAAAGACGACGACGCCCTTCTCATCCGCGGCGGGCGACGGCGCGGCGGGATCGTTGGCGTGGTAGACGTCGGCCTTCCGGGCCCGCTTGATCTCGCGACGCCAGAGTTCGCGGCCGGTCGAGGCGTCGAGGCAAATCGTGATCAGCCGCTCCGCGTCGCTCGTGGTCAGGTAGACGCGGTCTCCCACGACCACCGGCGATGACTGGGCGCTCGCAACTTCCACCTTCCATACCAGGTTCTCCGTTGGGGAGAACTTCACCGGATAACCCTTGGCAGTGCCGATGCCGGAGCCATTCGGCCCCCGAAACTGGGGCCACTGGGCAAGGGCTCCTTGAGGAGCCAACGCGAGAAGGGATGTGGCCGCGCAAACGCGCAGCGCCGTGCAAAGGGCCGTCATTGATTTCGCTCCAGTCCGGGTACGCCGTGGGGTTCCCTGAAGTGTAGAGCACTTCGGGGCACGCCTGGTCGATCCGGAGGGAGAGCGCGCGACTAGAGGTCAGGCGGCCTTCGCCGCTTCGGCTTCCAGCTGAGCGAACAGGACGACCTGGTTCTTCCCGAAGCGCCGTGCGCACTTCGGGCAGGTCGCGTAGAAGAAGTACAGGTGAGCGGTCCTCCGTCCCTTCCGGGCCACGTGCTTCTTCATCTCGTCGATCCACGCGCCGAGGTTGCGATAGGGGCCTTCGAAGACCCGGGTCATGAACGTGCCGGACAGTCTTTCGATGACCGCGTTCGGCACCTCGCGATCGACGGCCAGGTACACGTCCGAGCTCCATGGGGACTTCTCGTCGGTCAGCCAGAGCGGCTGCTCCGGGAACGCCCCGGCCTTCTCGACCGCGGCCTGGTCGCGTCTCATCACCGACCCGAAGTTGAGGGGAACGTGAAGAAACGCCCGGATGTGATCCTTCAGGAAGGGCTTGTCCTTCCAGTCGAAGGTCCGGTCATCCCACTGCGCGGGATCGAGACGCGCGCAGCAGCCCGTCTCTGAATTGTCGTATGTGGTCTCTGAGAGTTTCATAAGGCACTCCTCTCCTTTCCCCGGAGAGGAGCAACGCTCGTGCCACCGCGCCCTGACCCAAACCCTTTGATCGCGGCGGGCTCTTCCGCAACCCCTGCGGCGCAGGCTGAAAGCCGCGCAGTCCTTGCTGAGAAAGCGAGAGAGAAGAGCGGCGGTGGCGGCGATTGCGACAGCGTGGACTATCGGTTGCGGCGTGACGCGAGCGCTTCTCGGGCCCGGCCCACGCAGGCCAGCAGTTCCTCGCAGGTAAACGGCTTGGGCAGGAACTCAAAGGCGCCGTGCTTCAAAGCGGCGCGCGCGTTCTCAACCGTGGAGTAGCCGGTGGTCAGAATGACGACGAGGCCGGGATCGTGTTCGAGCGCTTTCTCGAGCAGCTTCATGCCCGAAGCCCCCGGGAGCACCAGGTCGGTGATCATGATGTGAGGCGAGTGCGCGGGCAGCACTTTGAGTGCGGTCTCCGCATCGAGGGCGGTCATGACACTCAGCCCCTCTGGGGCGAGGATCTTCGTCGCGGAGTCGAGAATCACCTGCTCATCGTCGACGACCAGGACCCTTACCTGATCCGTCATGGCCGCGGCCCCTCGGATGGAGCAGCGAGCGCAGGCGGCCCGAGCGGCAGGAGAATCATGAACGTCGCCCCCTTCCCCACTTCGCTGTCTACGGTCAGGCGTCCGCCGTGTTCCTCGACGATGCCCCATACGATCGCCAGGCCAAGTCCGTTGCCGCGCGTTCCCTTCGTGCTGAAGAAGGGCTCGAAGATCTTGTCGAGATCCGCCGGTTCGATGCCGGAGCCCGTGTCCGCCACACGAATGCGAACGCCGTCCGAAACGGCATCCGTGGTCACGGTGATCGTTCCCCCCGCGTCGGCCATGGCGTCGCCCGCGTTCACGAGCAGATTCACCAGCACCTGCTGCATCCGGCCCGGGTCCGCGTGGACCTGGGGCAGGTTCTCACCGAGGTCCAAGACGATGGCCGCCTTCTGCATCGACAGGGGATTCTTTACGATGCGGCACGCGTCGTGCACGATGTCGTTGACCGAGGTCGGGCGCTTTTCGGAAACCGACTGGCGGGAGAAATCGAGCAACCCCTTCACAATCTCCCGACAGCGCTTGGTCTCGCGCACGATGACCTCGAGATCCTCCCTCATCTCCGAGTCCTTCTCCGCGCGCTTGAGCAGGAAACTCGAGTAGGTCAGGACGCCGGTCAGAGGGTTGTTGATCTCGTGAGCGACCCCGGCCGCGAGCCTCCCCACCGAGGCGAGCTTGTTGGCCTGCAGGAGTTGACGCTGGGCGTCGGCGAGGTTCTGCATCATCACATTGAAGGACTCCCCGAGCTTCCCGATCTCATCCCGGGTGCCCACCTCGACCTGATGGGAGAGGTCCCCGTCCGCCACCTTCCGCGTGGCGGCCGCGAGCGTCCGCACCGGCTGGAGCACGATGCGCCCGACCAGCCAGTAGATCATGAGGCTCGTGGCCGCTATGGCGATGAGGGCGAAGGTCACGAGCCGGGCCCGCCCCTCGCGCTCCGCGCGCTCCACATCCGCCATCGACATCGTGATGTCGAGCACGCCGAGCACCTTCTGGGTTTCGGGGTGGGCGTGACACGAACTCTGCCAGCAGCCGGGTTCGTTGTAGATCGGATCGATGATGCCGAAGGTCTTCGGCCCTTTGCCGTTGCCGAAGATCCGCACCCGCTGCGAGACCGCCAGCCTCTCGAGGGGCTGGTCGGCGGCGTGGCACATGTAGCAGGCCTCGGTCTTCTTGTCGACCATCCGCCCCTTCTCGCTCTCGTCGGTGGAGAGAATGATGCGCCCTTCCTTGTTGAAGATGCGCACCTTCCCGATTCCCTCCTGCGCCCCGATGGTGCTGATGATCCGGTGCACGTCCTCGGGCCGGTTCAACATCATGTCGTCGCGGGTGCTGCTCTTGATCGTTGCGGAGAGCTGATTGGCGGCCCGCTCCAGGTCGGCGAGAAGCAACCGCTGCTGGGAGTCGAGGATCACCCACGCGAAGATGCCGATGATCACGACCGCGACACCCGCGACCCCGACGATGAGCTTGTGGCTGATCTTCGAGGTCATGAGAGGGATCTCCTTCAACGTTTCTTCGCGGGCCCGCCGATGTATTTGATCAGGAAGACGAGCATCACCAGGAAACTGATCACCAGCAGGTTCTCGAGGCCCTTGGTTTCGAAGATGTTGACGTAGTGGAAGGACTCCATGGCGGCCCCCTAGTCGAAGTCCGGAGCCTTGCGCAGCACGGGCATGCGCGTGACCACGAAGCGGAAGACCCAGATCTCGCAGGTGATGATCATGGCGGTGATCCACAGTTCCTGCCAGGACGGGTAGTAATGGTTCGGAACGAACCAGTTGAAGGCGATTATGGAGATATTGAGGCGGTTCATGACCACGCCGATCAGGGCGAGGATCGCGGCGGCCCGCACCACCCCGAGGGAGC
>CAZBTT010000560.1:0-3600 GCA_964494295.1 uncultured Acidobacteriota bacterium | reverse complement strand
TGACGAAGCGGTCGAGAGAGAAGGGGATGTCGCCTTCCTCACTCGCAAGACGGATCGCGCTCACGCAGGCCGAGCGGTACGAGGAGTGGGTCGGCTCGATCCCGATGATCGCCTCGATCGCGCGGCGACGATCCCCTCCATGGGCGAAGGAGCGCGACGCTTCGATCGGCTTGTGGGCTCGCTGGAACAACTCACCGGCGTCGAGGTGTTTCTCGAGCTCCCGGGCGATCCGGGCCGCCTCGGAATAGTGCCCCAGCCACGATCGCAGGCGCAGGGCCATCTCGGGCCGACCGCCGAATTCCGCGAGGGCGGCGGCGGCCAGACCGACGCCCTGCCCACACTCGTCCGCGACCAGGAGAGCCAGGTCAATCGGGAAACGCACCATGATCTGGGCCGCCGATCGAACCTCCCCGCCCCGCGCGAAGAGTTCGACGGCGCGGCGCGCCAGGGTCAGGTGCGACTTGGGGAGCTCGTCGGTTCCGGTAGGAAGGGTGATCGCGATGAGCGAGGCCGCATCGAGGAACCGTGACTCCGCCTCCAGCTGCTCAACGTGGGCGAGGAGACTGATCTTCTTCGAATCCGACTCGTCTTCGCGGGCGGCCTTGCCTTCTCCGGTCACGACGCATCACTCACTGGTCGTCCCGGGGCATTTCCGAAAGGCGGCGCCGCAGGGCGTCGGGGATCCGCGCGAACGCGACCGCCTCGTCCGAGGTCACCAGCCGCTCCTTGGCGAGGCGGAAAAGACAGTTGTCGAAACCGAGCGTCCCCTGCATGTCGCTCGACGATTGCAGCGTTCCCTCGATCTGATGGGTCTTGCCCTCGCGGATCATGTTCCCGACCGCGATCGAGCCGAAGAGCACCTCGACACTCGCCACCCGACCCTCGCCGGTCGACCGGCGCAAAAGACGCTGGGCGATCACCGCCCGCAGCAGCACCGATAACACGCCGCGGGCGTGTTCGCGCACCTCCTCGGCCAGGGTGTCCAGGATGCGATCGACCGCGCGGGCTGCGGTGTTCGTGTGGAGCGTGCCGAAGACGAGCACGCCCGTCTCCGCGGCGGAGAGCGCGAGCTGAATGGTCTCGGAGTCGCGCATCTCGCCGATGACCAGGACATCGGGGGCCTCGCGCAGGGCCGAGCGCAAGGCGGCGCTGAAGCTCTCGACGTGTTTTCCCACCTGGCGCTGAGTGATCCGGCTCAAGATGGGTTCGTGCACGTACTCGATCGGGTCCTCGACCGTGATGATGTGGCGGGACGAGGTCTGGTTGATCTGGCGCACCAGGGCCGCGAGGGTGGTGGACTTGCCCGAACCCGTGGGCCCGGTCACCAGGACCAGCCCGTTCTGCATGCGCGAGAGTTTCTCGATGGAGGGCGGCAGGCCGAGGTCGTCGAGACTTGGGATGAAGCCTGGAACCACGCGGAACACGGCGCTCAATCCCCGCGCCTGATTGAAGACGCTGCCCCGGAAACGGCCCACCTGCGGCAGGGAGTAGAGGATGTCCACCTGCCCCTGGGTGGTCAGAATCTCCTTCTGCTCGGAGGTCAGAATCTCTTCGAGGAAGCGCTTCGTCTCCACGTCGGAAAGCGTCCGGAAAGGCAGGGGGAGGAGATCGCCGTCGAAACGGATCGTGGGCGGCGCTCCGGAATGGAAATGGAGATCGCTCGCCTTCTGGTCGGCCACGAGCCTCAGGAATGAATCGATGCGAGCCATAGTGCCTCAGGCGGGCCCGCGCGCGGGCTCGAGGTTCTCGAATTCCTTCTTGCTCGCGGCCTTCATGTACACCTCTTCGGCGCTCACCTGGCCCTCCTTGAACAGCCGCATCAGCTCGGAGTCCATGAGCTGCATGCCCTGTTCGCGCGCGGTCGCGATGACGGAGGGAATCTGGAAGCCCTTGCCCTTGCGGATCAGGCTCGCCACCGCTTCGTTGTTGATCATGACTTCGACGGCGAGGCAACGGCCGCCGGAGAGCCGCCTCAGGAGGAACTGGCAGATCACCGCGCGCAGGCTGCCCGCGAGCAGGCTTCGCATGTGGTCCTGCTGAGCCGAGGGCGCGGCGCTCACCAGGCGATCGACCGTGGTGGCCGCGGACGTGGTGTGAACCGAGCCGAACACCAGGTGCCCGGTCTCGGCCGCGCTCACCGCCGCGGAGATGGTCTCGAAATCCCGGACCTCGCCGATGAGGAGCACATCGGGGTCCTGGCGCAAGGCCGCGCGGAGGCCGCCCGCGAACGAGAAGACGTGCGCGCCGATCTCCCGTTGATTGACGAGGCTCTTCTTGTTGGCGTGAACCACCTCGACCGGGTCCTCGATCGTCAGGATGTGGTGGCTCGAACTGCGGTTGATCGCGACGATGATGGCGGCCAGGGTGGTGGACTTTCCCGCTCCGGTGGGTCCGCCCACGAGCACCAGGCCGTCCTTGAAGTTCTGGAAGGACTTGACGATCTCCGGGAAACCGGCCTTGTCGATGTCGAGCAGCGTGTTCCGGATGGTTCGAAACACGGCGGCGAGGCCCCCCATCTCCGTGAAGACGTGGGCACGGAAACGGAGTTCGCGGCCCGGCACCTCGTAGGAGAAGTCGACGTCCTTGAGTGCTGCGATGTCCTCGCGCTGCTGAAGGGAGAGACGGGGCAGGATGAGCGCGCGCAGTTGCTCTCCGGGCAGGGGCGGACCCGGAAGCTCCTCCATGCGCCCGGCCCTCTTGATCGTCGGTTTACGACCGGAGAGGAGGACGAGGTCATCCGCCTCCATTTCCACGGTCTGAACGAGGAGTTGATCGAGCGCGCTGCCCGCGACGGTTTGAATCCCCGTCCGGCTCTCTGAGGCGAACCGGAGCAGGAACTCGCGGGCGCGTAGCCGGTTCCGCGGGTGCGAGTCTTCAAGGACGGCCTGGACGCTTGGAACCTCCTGAACGGCTTCGCATACCGTGAGGCACTCGATGGCCGCCCCGCGCACATCGGGGTCGGGCGAAACCAGCATGGCGGCCACGTGCGGGGCTACCTTGAGCGCCCGGAGATCGCCGAGCGCGCGCAGGCACGAAACCTGGATCTCCGGCGAACGGGTCATCATGTCGACGAGGTGGGGAACGACCCGGGGATCACCGATGGTTCCAAGCGCCTCGACCGCGCCCTCCCTCACCCACCAGTCGTTGTCCGAATCGGCCACCCGCACGAGCGTCCCGAGCGCCGCGGGATTCTTGAGACGCTTCAGCATGTCCGTGCCGAAACGGCGGATGAGCGGATCGGGCTCGGAGAGAAGCTGGGCCACCGGCCGCAGAATGGAATCGGCTGCGATCTCCACGAGCACATCGCCCACGCGCTCTCTGACCCACCAGTCTTCATCCCGAAGATATTCGACGAGCTGCGGCCAGAGTTCTTCGGGCTTTCCGGCCGACCGCGCGAGGTCGACCCCGAAACGTCGGACGTCCGCGTCGCGGCTCTTGAGGAGCCACAAGACGGTCCGGGACAAGTCGGCGCGGCCTTCCTGGCCGAGCTGAGAAAGCAGGTTGGCGGCGGCGCTGCGAAGGAGCGGATTCTTGAGTTCGAGGGCTTCGACGAGCAGCGGGACAGCGCTCTCGTCCCGCCGGATTTCCAGAACCCCGAGG
>CAZBTT010000559.1:0-3613 GCA_964494295.1 uncultured Acidobacteriota bacterium | reverse complement strand
CCCTTCACCTCGACGTGGTTGTGGTGAATCTCTATCCTTTCGAGGACAAGGTGTCGAAGGGCGCCACTTTCGATGAGGCGATCGAGAACATCGACATCGGCGGCCCCTCGATGGTGCGCGCGGCCGCGAAGAACTTCCAATCGGTGGCGGTGGTGGTGGACTCGAACGACTACGGGCAGCTTCTCGAGCAGCTGGGACGGCCCGATGGCATCGACCTGCCCACCCGTCTCTACTTCGCCCAGAAGGCCTTCCGCCACACCGCGCGGTACGAAACGGCGATCGCCGGGTATTTCGCGGAGATCGAGAGCAACGAAGAGACCTTCGCCAAGGCGCAGAGCGACAGTGTTTTCCCATATCGGCTGAACCAGAGCTTCGAGAAGATCCAGGACCTTCGCTACGGCGAGAACCCGCATCAACGCGCGGCGTTCTACTCGGACATGGGGTCGACGATGTACTCGGTGGCCGCGGCGCGGGTCCTTCAGGGCAAGGAACTCTCGTTCAACAACATCCTCGACCTCGATTCCGCGTGGCGTCTCGTCACCGACGTGGACGGCACCGCGGTCGCGATCATCAAGCACACCAACCCCTGCGGGGTCGGCCGGGGGACTACGCTCGAAGAGGCTTTCGTCCGAGCCTGGGACTGCGATCCCACATCGGCCTTTGGCGGGATTGTCGCGCTGAGCGTGCGGTGCGATGCCGCGGTGGCCGCGAAGATCACCGGTTCCTTCTTCGAAGCGGTCATCGCCCCCGGCTACAGCGCCGAAGCGAAGGCCGTCCTTTCCGCGAAGAAGAACCTCCGTGTCCTCGACATGGACGTCACCTCGATCCACCGCGTCACCGGCTTCGACCAGAAGCGGGTGATGGGGGGAATCCTCGCGCAGGAGTGGGACATGGCGCGTTTCGAGCGCGGGGCGTGCGATCCGGTGAGCAAGCGCAAGCCGACGCCCGCGGAGTGGGAGGCCCTCGGTTTCGCCTGGAACGTGGCCAAGCACGTGAAGTCGAACGCGATCGTGTTCGCGACCGCCGATCAGACGGTGGGGATCGGAGCGGGCCAGATGAGCCGGATCGACTCCGTGAAGATCGCGATCTCGAAAGCGCAGAGAGACCTCAAGGGCACGGTGGTGGCCTCGGATGGTTTCTTCCCGTTCCGTGACAACGTGGACGCGATCGCGAAGACCGGGGCGGTCGCGATCATCCAGCCCGGGGGATCAGTGAAGGACGAGGAAGTGGTGAAGGCCGCCGACGAACTCGGCCTCTCCATGGTTTTCACGGGGAAGCGTCACTTCAAACACTGAAGTTCGTAGAAACTACAAGCCTCGCACCCGGCAGGCCAGGAGCAGCAGGCCGAGGCCGATGATCCAGGACCAGTTGGCGGCCTGGGCGGGAACCCGGGCCCAGCCGAAGTGGGCGGTGAGCGCCACTGCGTAGAGGATCAGGCAGATGATCCAGACGATCATGGTGGGAGCTTTCCCGGAAAAATTGCTCATGCGCTTCTCGCTTTCGTGGGGCCGGCCCGAGGGGGCAGCGGACCAACTCCACAGCAAGCGACGTGCCGGGTCGCCCTTAGACCACCGCCGGGTCTTCCGGCGTTCCCGGCCACTTCGTCATGTTCTCGGCCCCGTTCTCGGTGATGAAGATGATGTCCTCGTGACGGACGCCGATCTCCCCGTAGATGTAGATCCCGGGCTCGTCGGAGAAGCACATTCCGGGCCGAAGACGCGTGGTGTTTCCGCGGACGAAGTACGTCCATTCGTGACCGTCCATCCCGATCCCGTGGCCGACGCGATGTCCGAACATCTCGTAGTCCTTCCCGAATCCCGCGTCCGTGACGACCTTCCGCGCCGCCGCGTCCACGGCCTGGCACTCCACGCCGGGTTTCGCCGCCCGGAAGGCTGCGTCCTGCGCCTTGCGCACCGTGTCCCAGATGAGCCGCTGACGGTCGGTTGGTTTCGCGCCGAAAATCGCGGTGCGCGTGATGTCGCTCGCGTATCCGTGCAGTCGGCCGCCCCCGTCGAGGAGGACCGTGTCGCCCGCCTTGAGGGGCTGGGGATTCGTGGTGCCGTGCGGGTAGGCCGCGTCCTTGCCGAAGAGCACGAGCGAACCCCCGCCCATTCCCAGCTGACGGTGCGCCGCGGCCGAGAGGGCCGCGACCTGATCCTGGGTCATGCCCTCCTTGAGCGAGGCGAACACGGCGCGGTGAGCCGCCACCGTGATCTCGCAGGCGCGGCGCATCAGCGCGATCTCGTGCGCGTCCTTGATCATCCGGCAGCCCGCGGTGACGGGAGTGCCGTTCACAAGCTGCATCGCGGGCGCGGCCTTGCCGATCTCATCCGCGAAGGTGAACGGCATCATCTCCTCGATGCCGATCTTTCCCGTGGTGACGCCGCGATCCTTGAGGATGGTGGCCACGAGAGCGGAGGGCGATTCGTGTTCCTCCCAGGCCCGTACGTCCTTCCCGATCTTCACCTGTTCAAGGGCGCGCGCCTTTTCGAAGGCGGGGGTGACCCACGCGGGGTCGCCCTCCCGCGTGATGACGCAGCCAAAGAACCGCTCCGAGATCCCCCAGCGCGCGCCGGTGAAGTAGTCGAGCGACGTGCCCGACGCGATGATCAGCGCCTGCATTCCGGTTTGGCCCAGGAGATCCTGCGCCTTGGCGATCCGGATCTTCCGTTCCTCGATCGAAATGGGCGCTACGCCACCGGTCATGGGCTTGAGGGCCGCGATGGCTTCGGGAAGAACCTCGGTCCGGCTTTGCGCCTCCGCATTTGGCGAGGCCCCGGCCGCAATCGCGGCGCTGATCGCGGCGGTGCTTGAGGCCTTGAAGAAGTCTCGGCGGTTGTGGGAACGAGCGCTCATGGTGTCTGGCTCCTGGTTGAGGCGAAAAGCTATTGGGCGACGAAAGCGGACATGAAGCGGTAGAAGTTCCAGGTGTCGACTTTCGATGAGATCTCGAAGGTGGAGTGCATGGAGAGAAGCGGCACGCCCATTTCGATGACCTCCATGTCCCAGTCGGAGAAGAACTGGCCGATCGTTCCGCCGCCGCCCACGCCGACCTTCGGGGTCTGGGTCTGCCAGGGAATCGAGGCGCGATCCAGGATGGCCCGGATGCGGGCCGTGAACTCGGAGTTGCCGTCGAAACCCCGCCCGTAACGCTTGATCGCCGGGCCGAAGCCGAGCTTCGCCGCGTTCGTCGCTTCGCTGGTCGAGTTGAAGAGCGGGTTCACGCCATCGTTGGTGTCCGCGGAGATCACCTCCGACGCGCGCAGGGCGAGGCGCAGATCGAGGTCGTTGTACTCCCTCCCCCTTTGCGCCGCGAGCAGGCGCCCGACCGCGTTGTTGAAGAACTCGGAACGGGCTCCCGTGTTGTTCACCGAACCCGCCTCCTCGTGGTTCGTGAGGTAGGCGATCGCAGTGCGGCGGGGCGTGGCCTTGAGGTCCATCACCGCGCGGACCGCGCAATAGGACGAGAGCCGGTCGTCCTGACCGTAGCCGCCGGTGAGGCCGCGGTCGAGACCCACGTCCGCGGGCATCCGGGCGGGCACGGGGTGCAACTCGCCCGACACGAAGTCCTCTTCCTTGATTCCGTAGCGCGACGTCACCTCCTTCCTTCCCC
>CAZBTT010000558.1:0-3620 GCA_964494295.1 uncultured Acidobacteriota bacterium | reverse complement strand
TGCTGACCCTCGACGACCGGGGGCGGATCCTCGCCGCGGACGCCACCGCCACCACGGAGAGAACTCGAACCGAGCGAGTGGAGTTCACCGACATCGATGCCATCGAGAAGGAATTCGTGGCCCTTGATCGCGCGGGCAAGGGTCTCGGCCCCGCTTCGCCCAACGTGGAAGCGAAGGAGAAGGTGGGAGGCGCCTCGATCGTCTTGAAGCACGGAAGCCCTCGACTGCGCGGCCGCAGCGGCGTGATGAAGGCGCTCGTGGAGTCGGGGTCGGTCTGGCGGACGGGTGCTAACGAAGCCACGACGCTGGAAACGAACCGGGATCTTCTCCTGGGCGAGACCCGTATTCCCGCGGGAAAGTACAGCCTGTGGACTCAGGCGTCTTTGGGCGGCGTTCAACTGATCGTGAATCGCGAGACCGGACAGTGGGGCACAGCCTATAAGGAGGTGCTCGACCTCGTTCGCATTCCCCTGCGCGTGTCCACATCAAACGCGCCCGTCGAGTCGCTGGTCATCGATGTGGCGAACACCGGGGCAGGGAATGAACTGCGGATCCGATGGGACACTTTCGTGTGGAGCGTCGCGATCGGGGAGGCAAGGAACGAGGCGTTCGTGTATCCGGGCACGCCGCACGGCTTCAACAACGACACCACCCCTCGCTTCGACAAAGCCTCGGCGGACCTCGCCTGGAAGCGCACGCTCGATTTCTTCGCCAAACACCTGAAGTAGGTCACCCGGCGCGTCGCATCCGGCAGGCGGCCTCGGTGTCCTTCCGCACGCGCTCCCGTAGCGCGGCCGGGGCGAGCACCTCGGCGCGCGGGCCGAGCCCGAGGGCCACGAAGCAGGCCTGCTCTTCGTCATCGAACTCGACTTCGCGAACCACCCAGTCGTCGGGCTGAGACTGCGCCGCCTCCTGGGGTGTGGTGCAACGCCACATCGCAAGGCGATCGGCGTAGCGAGGCTCCACGCGCAGGGTCGCCGCATAACGTCTCTGACTCTCACGAAGCTGATCCGTGGAAGTCTTCCAATGCGCGGCGAGATCGAAGCCGGCCGGCCGTTCGCTGGGTGTTTCCATGACGAGCGCGTTCTCAATCCTCGAAACCCGGAAGGTCCGGAAACCCTCGGTGCTGTTGGCGACGAGATACCACGCACTTCCCTTCGCAACGAGGCCCAGAGGATCCACCGTGCGCTCGGTGCGCTCGCCATCGCGCTTGCGGTAGTGAAACGTGAGCTTGCGGTCGCGCGCCACCCCGTCCTGAACAATGGGCAAAGCGTCCACGGTTTCGCTCAGACCCCGCCAGCCGGTGGTGTCGACATGAAGGCGCTGGCGAATGGCGTTCGCCTGGGCGCGCATTGAGACCGGAAGAGAGGCCATGAGTTTTCCGAGCGCGCGTTCGGCCGCTGCCGCGAGCCGTGGATGGCCGAGAACACGGGGCTGAGCCATGAGCAGGGCCCGCAACTCCGCTTCATCGAGGCCGGGCACCTGGGTGCGCCAGTCTTCGTCGAGTTGCCAGCCTCCGCGAGCGCCGCGTAGCGCATAGACCGGAACTCCGGCCGCGCTGAGCGCTTCCATGTCCCGGTGAACGGTACGCCCGGAGACCTCGAGGCGCTCCGCCATCTCGCGACCAGTGACGCGACCCCGCGACTGGAGAAGCAACAAGGCGGAGAGAAGTCGATCGGCCTTCATGTGATTTCCTGGAACAGTTTGTGGGTGCAATTATGACGTCGAGTGTCATATACGCGCGCCTGTTCGATCGGGAGGCGATCATCACCCGGCGAATGCTCAAGCGAGTTCCAGAAGGCGGCCACGACTTCAAGCCTCATGAGAAATCCGAGCCTCTCCGCGGGGAAGAAACAATAGCTGCAGCGGTAGTTGCAGGTGTCGAGTTGGACCCAGAAGATTAGACCGAGTTCCTTTACCATCACGCTTGTGAATGACAACGGGGGGCGAGACGTCGCGTTTTGCCTCAAGGCGATCGCTCTCTACACGACGGTCCTTGTCGCTTTTCTCTGGCCCTGGCCGTCCGACCCGGGGCGGCTTGGAATCCTGAATGCCGATCTCCTCCTGCATGCGTGGAGCATGGCGTTCGTGGTCCGGCAGGCCACTCTCGATCCCGCGCATCTGTTCGACGCGAACATGTTCTGGCCGCAGCAGGGAGCGCTCGCATACACCGAGACCCTGTTCCCACAGTCCGCCCTGGCCGCACCCGTCCTGTGGCTCGGAGGAGGACCACTCCTCGCTCACAACCTCGTCCTGTTCCTGACCATTGTGTTCTCGGGTGTCTCGGCGGCCTTTCTCGGCCGACGCCTCAGCGGGTCTTCGGGAGCGGGACTCGTGTCAGGGTTCGCCTTCGCGTTCTGCGCATTCAGGTTTCACCATCTGGTGCAAATCGGCGTGGCCTCGTACGCCTGGTTCCCCGTGATCCTGCTGGCCCTTTGGAACCTCGCGGCGGGCCGGGGCGGAAGCGCGAACCTCCTTCTCCTCAGCGTGGCTACCCTCGCCCAGGTGCTGTCGAGCGGCTATCACGCGGTCCTCGCCGTGTTCGTTCTGGCGACCACGCTTACTTTCCTCGCTCGAAGACTCTGGAGCCGCGGCCGTCTCGTCCCGGTGGGGGTGAGTCTGCTCCTGGCTGCGGGAGTGGCGCTTGTGGCCGGAGCGCCGTCGGTTCGACTCCGAGAGCGGCAGGCGGTTTCGCGAGGCGTCGAGGCGCCGATTCACTGGAGTGCCGTGCCTCGAAGCTACCTCGACCCTGGGCCCAACGTCCCGGCCCTCGGCCTGCGGTCTATTGTGGAGCCCTCGCCCGAGCCCCCGTTCGCAGGGTTCGCCGCCCTTGGCCTGGCCATCCTGGGGCTACGCCTGCCTCGCCACCCGGCGCATCGCGCGCTACTCGTTGCGATCGCTCTGGTCAGCGGATTAATGGCGGCGGGGCCGGTCCTGCGCGATCTTCCTTTCGAGCTGCCCGGTCCGTTTGAGCTGGTGCGTCGGGTGCCCCCCGCCGACATGATCCGCGGCCCTTCGCGTTTCGGCATCGGCGTCATTCTGGCCATCGACATGCTGTCGGCAATCGGCTTCGCCGCGGTCGAGCGACGCATGGCGCCACGGTCACGTCCCTGGCTTCTGGTCGGCCTCCTGAGTTTTATGGTGATCGAAATGCGGCCTTCGCTGGCGCACATGGTGAAGCCGATTCCGCCTCCGCCCGCCTACACCCGGACCCTGGCCGCCTTACCCGACGGGGCGGTGCTGGAGCTTCCCTGGGAGACCGAAGAAGGTGCGGGTCTCCAGCTCTATTGGTCGACCGCGCACTGGAAGCCCCTCATCAGCGGCTATGGCGGGTTCACGATCCCCGCCAACTTTCAGCTCGCCGCAATGGCGCGGAATTTCCCGACCGGCTTTGCCGCACGCGTTCTCCGGTGTGCGGGCGTGCGCTACGTCGTGATCCACGGCGCCCTGGTTCCGGAGGCTCAGCTTCAGAGGGCCCTTGAGTTCGAGCCAGAGGGCGTCCGTCGTGTGGGGCGTTTCGACCGGGACGTGGTTTTCGAACTCAGACCG
The DNA here is from genome assembly GCA_964494295.1 of uncultured Acidobacteriota bacterium. Lineage (GTDB taxonomy): Bacteria > Acidobacteriota > Vicinamibacteria > Fen-336 > JAGNNV01 > JAGNNV01. The sequence goes on along the minus strand of CAZBTT010000558.1, from coordinate 71 downwards.
TGGGAGGAGGGAGTCGAGTGCGCTCCGGAGATTCCCCGCAAGTTTCAGAGACCCTGAACGCGGCGGCCATG
>CAZBTT010000557.1:0-3621 GCA_964494295.1 uncultured Acidobacteriota bacterium | reverse complement strand
GACGCGGACCCCGGCCGGGCCAACAACAACCCCTCATGGTCCGGTCCCCGGTGCCTCAGGGCCCGGGTCATGCGCACAATTGGTTCCAGAAGTTCGGCGCGATCAGCAACGATTCCGGCGATTCCGCACATGGATCCTTTGTTTCGCGCTCTTGAGTTCGGAAGGGTCGCGGCGATGATAAGTCAGGCGTCTGGCGTGAGCTCCTCAACCAGGGCGACAAGCCATGGCAGGGGATCCGGCATGTTCGCGAAATAACGGACGTGGGCAGCCTTGAAGGCGTCCCTCAGGGAGCCCGGCGTCGAAAAGCCCCTGGCGACTGCCATGGCTTCGTCCTCGCGTTCAGGCATAAAGCCGAACGCCAGACCCGCCTGCTCGAGTTCCTTGAGGTAGGAGATTCTCCCGACGAAGTCGTTCACGCGAATCGGTGGCGTACCCAACAGGGCCGCCTCGGCAGTCATGGATTGGCTGTCGCTCACCACGAAAGCCGCGGAAGCCATCACGTGGTGGATTTTTTCCGGGGGTATGTGCAGCGCCCTTGTCCCCTCGGGTGGAGCCATCGGTCGTTCGGTGGAGACGAATATCTCGGCCTGGCCGCGGAGTTCGGAAGCCAGCCGAACAACCGCCCCGCAACCCAGACCCCGGCGGCCCGCGTCATGGTGGGCTTCGAGGCTCGAGAGACGCACGAGCGCGAAGGAGTCGGGAAGACCCAATTGGCCCGCGACTCGGAGGTCCGGAACGAAGCGATGGGGATGGAGATACATGAGCTTCTGAGTCCCCGGATAGGTTCTGTGTCGCGTACCCCAGTTCTCGTGCCGAAGGCAGTCTGGGGTTACGATCCGATGGGCTCCTGGATAGGCGAGCCTGCAGAAGAGAGGCACCGCGCGCGCGTCGTCCTCATTCAGGATCACCGAGCGGCCGCCAAACAGGCGGGAGGCGCGTGCCGCGTGCACGCTTGTACCCAGGAGAACATGGGGCCTGAAGCGACGAACGATCGAATAGAAGCGAATTTCGCGATCAACGAGCTCTATGGCCGCGCCGAGCCGGCCCCGCCGCGGGCGGGAGATCGAACGGAAGGGCACTTCGAACGAGCGGAGAAGGGAGTGGGTCACATCTTTGTCCCGCGCCACGACCTCCATGAGATGCCCACGCTGCCGCAGGGCTTCATAGACAGCACGAATGACGTGCGCCTGACTCGGATGATTGATGTCGAGAAGAACGCGCAGACGGGCGTTGGGATCGCTCTGCGGGTTCATCAAGGGAGAGAATAGGCCACGGTTCGATCCTGGAAACGGAGAAGGCGCTTCTTCGAACACGTCTTGTGAGAATACCGTCGGCTCAAATACAATAGCTGCTTCGCCTTTCTGCGATCCCGCGCGCCCCTAGCTCAATTGGATAGAGCAACAGACTACGAATCTGTAGGTTGGAAGTTCGAATCTTCCGGGGCGCACCATGGCACAACAGCCCCAAGTGGTCCCGTGACCCTCAACTTCGAGTCCCTGATGGATCTGGCCCTGTCCCAGGCGCGTTTAGCCGAGGCAGCGGGTGAAGTGCCTGTCGGAGCACTACTCCTTGAAAGCTCGGGCGAAGTTCTCGCGTGGGGTTTCAACCAACCGATTTCAACGCAAGACCCAACCGCCCACGCCGAGGTCGTTGTCCTTCGCGAGGCAGCTCGAAAACTCGGCAAATACCGTTTGCCGGGAACCACACTGGTGGTGACGGTAGAACCTTGCATGATGTGCGCAGGAGCCCTCATGAACGCTCGAGTAGCCCGGGTGGTTTATGGAGCACGGGAACCCAAGTGGGGCGCGTTTGAAAGTCTGCTGCGCCTCGAAAACCTGGGTCTGAACCACCGGATCGAGGTCATCCCGGGCGTGCGAGAGAAGGAGTGCGCTGACCTGATGCGCAACTTCTTCCAGGCCCGGAGGACCTAGCAGCAGTTCACCACAGCTTTCGGCCTACGGATTGCCGGGAGTTCGGGATTCGAGACTGAGCGCAAGCGAAGGACCGACGCCATCTCTCGACGTCAGCTTTTCGGGCCTACGGCCCGCTAGGTTCCGGGCGTTGGGATTCGAGACTGAGCGCAAGCGAAGGACCGACGCCATCTCTCGACGTCAGCTTTTCGGGCCTACGGCCCGGAAGAGCTGGCGGAGAGAGAGGGATTCGAACCCTCGGTAGAGGGGTCACCCCTACTCACGCTTTCCAGGCGTGCCGATTAAACCACTCTCGCATCTCTCCGCGACGGGTACGGGAACAGCAAGGTTACCAGCCGCCCAAGCTTCAAGTCACGCTGGCCACGCCTCGCGCCCAGGTCATCCCCGCCGGTGGCTACGCCTGGTCGCCCAGCGAAGATGCCGACCCGCGGCAGCCCCTACCAAGCCTCGCAACACTACCAAGCCCGCTTGGATTCGAGACTGAGCGAAGCGAAGGACCGAAGCCCCCCTCACCGCGCAGCCTTTTCGGGCCTCCGGCCCGAGAAAGGCTGGCGGAGAGGGTGGGATTCGAACCCACGGTAGCCTTTCGACTACAACGGCTTTCGAGGCCGGCCGATTCAACCACTCTCGCACCTCTCCGCGAAACTTCCTGGTTGGGGACCGCGGATCATACCGTGCCGAGGCTCCCAGCCATCGCCCGCAGCGACGTAGAATCCCCTTCGCCCCGCGATAGGTCGTGCGTGAATCCCGGGCTCCGCGCGACGATGCGCGCCTTTAACCCCGCCAGGCCCGGAAGGGAGCAACGGTTAGGCGAGGCGTTGGGTGACGCGGTCGGTTCGGGGTTCACGCACGGCCTGCCGCCTCCGCCGCGCCTGAAAAGCGGCAAGCTTCTGAAACACTGAACCCTCGAATGAGCTACGTCGTTTTCGCGCGCAAGTGGCGTCCAAAGACGCTCGCCGATGTGGTCGGCCAGGAGACCGTCACCCGTACCCTCGGCAACGCCCTTACTTCGGGCCGCATCGGCCACGCTTTCCTGCTCACCGGCGCTCGCGGCGTGGGCAAGACCTCAACCGCTCGCATTCTCGCGGCTGCGCTCAACTGTTCGGCCCAGGAAGGGCCCACCCCGACGCCCTGCGGCGTCTGCCCCTCGTGCACGGAGATCGCGGCCGGCAATTCCGTGGACGTTCAGGAGATCGACGCCGCCTCGAACAACGGCGTGGACAATGTCCGCGATCTGAGAGAGAGCACACGTTTCAACCCGGCTCGTGATCGCTACCGAATCTGGGTCATCGACGAAGTCCACATGCTCAGCACCGCGGCCTTCAACGCCTTCCTGAAGACGCTCGAGGAGCCGCCGCCGCGGGTGAAGTTCATCTTCGCGACCACCGAACTTCAAAAGCTCCCCGAGACGATCCTGTCGCGCTGCCAGATCTACGCCTTCCGTCTGATTCCCGCGAAGACCCTGGCAACCCACCTGCGGACGATCGCGAACGCGGAGAAGATCGAGGTTTCAGACTCGGCTCTGCTCCGGGTCGCGCGGGCGGCCGCGGGCAGTGTGAGGGACGCCCTCTCCCTCTTCGATCAGGTCTACGCCTTCACCGGCGCGAACATCCAGGACGAGGACGTCGCCAAACTCCTGGGCCTTATTGACCGCGAACTGCTGCGCGAGGCGACCCGGGCGGTATTCGGA
>CAZBTT010000556.1:0-3629 GCA_964494295.1 uncultured Acidobacteriota bacterium | reverse complement strand
CCCTTGCGCGCGGCGACGAGATGCCGGCCTTCGCCCTCACCGAGCCCGGCGCTGGCTCCGACGCCGCTTCGATCCAGTCGCGCGGTCGCGTGTTCCGCGACGTGGACGGCGAACTCAAGATCGAACTGAACTGGCGCAAGCGCTACATCACGCTTGCGCCGATCGCCACAATCCTCGGCCTCGCCGTGGTTCTCGAGGATCCCCAGGACCTGCTCGGAGAGGGTCCCAACCCCGGCATCACCTGCGTGCTGGTGAGGACGTCCCTGGAAGGCGCGATGGTCGGCCGCCGCCACGACGCCATGGGGATCGCGTTTCCGAACGGGCCCACGGAAGGCGAGAACGTGATTGTGCCCTCGAGCGCGATCATCGGTGGTCACTCGGGCGCGGGGCGCGGCTGGTCAATGCTGATGGAGGCGCTCTCGGCCGGTCGAGGCCTCTCCCTGCCCGCGCAGTCGGCGGGCGGGATCAAGCGAATGGCGCGCGTGGTGACGGCCTACGCCGAGGTGCGACGTCAGTTCGGCATGCCCATCTCCCGCTTTGAAGGCATCAAGGAGAAGATCTCGTCGATTCTCGTGAGCGCCTACCTGAGCGACGCGGCGCGGATCTTCGTGGCCGGGGCGGTGATGGAGGGCCAGCGTCCGTCCGTGATCTCCGCGATTTCGAAGTACGAGCAGACGGAAATGACGCGGCGCACGGTGATGAATGCGATGGATGTCCTCGGCGGCGCCGCCTTGTGCCGCGGGCCGAAGAACCCGATTCTGATGGCGCTTGAAGGCTCCTCCATTCAGATCACAGTCGAAGGCGCCAACATCCTGACCCGCACCCTCATTGTTTTCGGGCAGGGCATCCTGCGCGGTCACCCGCACGCGCTCAAGCATTTGAAGGCGATTGAACTCGGCAACCTCCTCGGCACCATCTCGACGGTCTGCCGGCACATCGTGTTCTCACTGTGGACGATGGTCCGGCTCGTCTTCGCTGAGGTCACGCGCGGCTTTCTCGCCGAACCCTCCGCCTTGCGCGAGCCTTTCACCTCCGAGAAGCGGCGGCTGTCCTGGGCGGCCCTGCGTTTCGCGGCCCTTGCCGACCTCACCCTGCTCGTGAACGGTCCGGCGCTCAAACGCAAGGGACATGCGAGTGGACGCCTCGCCGACATCCTGTCGTCGATCTTCTTCGGCATCTGCGCGGTGCGGCGGGCGCTTCACGAAGGGCGGACCGAAGAGGACCCGCTGGTTCGGGTGTCGGTCGAAGCCTGCCTGGCCCGGATCGACGAGGCGTTCCTGGCCCTGCTGCGTGAATTCGACGCGCCGCTCCTCGGGCTGCTGCTTCGCGGGCCGGTGCTCTGGTGGGCGCGGCTCAATCCCCTCACCCGCGGGCCCCGCGACGCGGATCTCGATGCCGTGGTCGAGGCCGGCTCCAAGCCCGGTTCCTACCGCGACGCGCTGACCTCCGGCATCTCCCTCGGCTCGCCGCACGACCCCCTCACGAAGCTCGATGAGGCCCTGCGCGCGGTGACGATCGCCGGTCCCCTCGAGAAGCGGATCGCTTTGGCGCGACGCGACGGGCGATTCGACGCGGACACGCTCGCCGAACATCCCGACTCGGACATCAGTGAGGCCTTCCGGACTCTGGTGGTGACGAGTGACGAAGCGGTGGCGGTCGCGACGGCACGCCGACTCGCCCGCGAAGTGATCGAGGTGGACGATTTCGAAACCGGAACGCTGTTCCAGACCATGCAGGACGCGCAGTGGCGCGCGAGTCAGCCGACGCCTTGACCTCGGTCGCCTTGTGGGGGGCAGGCCTCACTCTCGTCCTCCTCGCCACTCTCGAGGTCCTCCTGCGACTTGCGAGGTTCCGGCGTCATTTCCCGACGCTGCGCGAGTGGGAAGGGCCGGAGCCCGCGTCGTGGCCCCGGGTGAGCGTTATCGTGCCGAGTCGAAACGAGGCGGGACAGGTCGAGAAGGCCACGCGCTCCCTTCTAGCCCAGGACTATCCAAACCTCGAGATCGTAGCCATCGACGACCGCTCCGAGGACGCGACGGGGGCGATTCTGGATGGGCTCGCCGCGGAGGACCCGCGTCTGACCGTCGTCCACGTGAGGAATCTGCCCGAAGGTTGGCTCGGGAAGAACCACGCGGTGAAACAGGGAGCAGCGGTGGCTCGCGGCGAGTGGCTCCTCTTCACCGATGGCGACGTGGTCTTCGATCCAGGCGCCCTCCGCAAGTCCGTGGCCTTCGCATGCAGCCACGGCCTCGGTCATTTCGTGGCCCTGCCGCACTTCGTGGCCGAGGGCTTCCTCGAACGCTCCTTCGTGGCGACGTTCGTCCTGCACTTTGCCACTGCGGTGGACATCTCCCGCCTTCACCTGGCCCATTCGTTCGCCTTCATCGGCGTGGGGGCCTTCGGTCTGGTGCGGCGCTCGGCCTATGACGCGATCCATGGCCATGACCGCCTCGCGTTCGAAGTCGCGGACGACGTCAAGATGGGCCTGCTCCTCCGGCGGGCCGGCGTCGCGCAGGGATGCCTCGATTCTGATGGCCTCGTCCGGGTGCGCTGGCAGCAGGGTTTCCTCGCGACACTTCGGGGCCTCGAGAAGAACGCCTTCTCGGCATTTGAATGGAACGTGCCTCTCGGCCTTGCCGTGCTGCCCCTGTTCTTCGCGCAGAATCTCCTGCCCTGGGCGCCCTTCATTCTTGAATCGCCTCCAGGTCTCAAGGTGTTGGGCGGTCTCACTCTCGCCCTGCGGGCGGTGATGGTCGGCGCGGCGGCCCGGCGAACCGCGGGCGGCTCCGGTCTTGAAGCGCTTGCCATGCCCCTCACCACGTTCCTGTTCCCTTGCGTCATCGCCTGGTCGGTATTCCTCACCATCGTGCAGGGCGGCATCAGGTGGCGGGGAACTTTCTATCCCCTGCGCGAGTTGCGTCAGCGTTGCGTGAGGGTCCTCTCATTCAGAGCGAACCACGGCATCGGCTGGACACCCCCCACGCGACCCCGCAGATGAATGGTCCGGCTCGTTGCGTCGACGCCCCCCCGGGGTCGGCACTTCGGGGTCGGTGTTATGGTCCCGGGCCATGACGCAGGCCCTCCAGGACATCTACGGCCCTGACGGAAAGTGCTTCGGTTGCGGTCCCACGAATTCAAAGGGACTTCGGATCAAGAGTTACCCCGAAGGAGATCTCGTGGTCGCGACGTTCATACCGGAGCCGCACCACGAGGCGTGGGACGGTGTGGTGAACGGCGGGATTCTTGGTTGCCTGTTCGACTGCCACAGCAACTGGGCGGCGGCGTATCACCTTATGAAGAGGTCGGGGACGGACATCCTGCCGCCCACCGTGACCGCGGACTTTCACGTGAAGCTGAGAAAGCCGACCCCCTCAGCGGGCCCGCTGGTGATCAAGTCGAAGATCGTCGAATCGAGCGACGACCGCGCGACCGTGGAGTCGACGATCGAATCAGACGGCGTCGTCACCTCAACCTGCCGCGGCACGTTCGTGGCGGTGAAGCCGGGCCACCCCGCCTATCACCGCTGGTAGGGGCGCGCTGCGCGTGCCCCGGAATCGCCGTTCTACTGTTTCACGAGCTCGACGCGACGATTCTTCGCCCGTCCCTCTTCGGTGTCGTTGCTCGCCACC
>CAZBTT010000555.1:0-3632 GCA_964494295.1 uncultured Acidobacteriota bacterium | reverse complement strand
TCCTCCACCATAATAAAGAACTGGGAACCGTTTGTGTCGCGTCCAGCATTAGCCATGGCCACGTATCCATCTTTATACACACCATCTGCATAATAAGCTGGCGGAACCGCGTCATTAGCAAATTGATAACCCGGACCTCCGCGTCCTGTTCCCGTTGGATCACCACCTTGAATCATAAATCCGGGAATCACGCGATGAAAAATCGTACCTGTGTAAAATCCCTGCTTCACGAGATAGATGAAGTTTGAAGCTGCGCGAGGACCCGCATCTGGCAAAAGCTGGATCACAATATCACCCAGCGAAGTTTTAATACGAATCTTTTTATTTAATTCCGCAGAAGCAGTCGAGATACCAGGAAATGCGAGTTTAACAGGCTCCATGGTTGTGGTGGTTACGTAAGTAGAAGTAGCAAGAGGGACGGGACCAATCGTCGTAGACGAAGCCGTATCCGTAGGAAGAGCGGAAGGCGCTTCATCAGTCGGCGTAGAACTTACCTGCTCTCCTGGAAGGAGAAGGTCAGCAGCGTCCAAGCCATTTTGAAGTAGTCGACGGCGGCGGCGTTCGAGGAAGAGCGCCGGAAGAGCCTCGTGGTGGGCTTTCCGTTATCCGCGCCGAACGCCTCGATGCGGACGGTCTCCGGGCCGGGCTTCACGTTCACGAGGAGATGTTCGGACATCGCGAGAGAGTCATAGAGGCCCTGCGACGTGCCGTAGCCGCCGCGAAACACGACGTGTGGCGCCCCTGTGGCCGGCCGGCTGGCGGTCTGTCGTTCTCCCCGGACGATCGATGTCAGGCTCACCGAATCGCGGCCGAGCTCGAGGATCAGCCGGCGCGGGTCGTCGACGCCGGGCGCGCCAAGCGGTTTGATGGTGAACTCGGAGCGCTTCACCGAGCCGTCGCTCGCGAAGGAGAGCTCGTAGTGATAGCGGGTGGTGCCGGGCACGCGCAGGACGATGTCGCCCTCGAGGCGGCGGCTCGTGCGGGTGTATGTCTCGAAGGCCACGACATCGTCGCCGAGTTTCGTCACGAAGCCGCCGCGAACGACAGTCGCTCCATCCAGGGGGGCCAGGGGGAGGGCCGAAAGCAGGGCGGGGACGGCGCTCGCGAAGAGATTCATTCGCGGATCGAGCTGAAGACGCCGTCTGTCTGTTTGCGAGTCGCGTGGCACGTGGCGCACACCCGGGCGGCCTCGAGGGAGAGCGTGCCCTCCCGGCCGGCCTTCGGGGTGAACTCCTCGAAACCCCAGCCGGACGTGTCTTTGAACCGCGTCGCGTCCTTCACCATCACGTCGATGTGGCGTCGCGCGCCTTCGCGCGTGGCGAAATCTTCGCCGGTGTGGAACTCCAACAGGTCGAAGACAAGGACCGAGCCGTCCTCGAATTTTCCGGCCGCGAAGCCCTTGACCGCGGTGGGATTCGCATAGATGTGATGAATCCCGCCGAACTTCGCGAAGGACTTGTTCCCTTCGTTGACGGTGGCGCTCTTGACGTGAAACCAGGATCGGTAGCCCTCGGGGAAAGGCACCCGCGAGGAGTCGATCGACCCCTGGCTCACGGCCGCGAACGCGACGAGAGTTCCGAGGCTGAGGGCCCGAAGGATGGTCAGGGATGAAGTCATTGAGTGAGCTCCGAATATGAATGTGCGCTTCGCCGGGCCGCTTCGCGAACGACGAAGCCGGTCGGGAGTCCCACACAGAAGATGTGAGTCAGGATGCCGTCCATGAGGACGCCGGGTGGATGTTTCAAGGGGCCGACAGCGGAGAGGGGGATGACGACAAACTGCATGAAGAAGTACACGGCGATCCCGTAGAGGGCTCCGAAAGAAAGGGCGTGGGTGACAAGCGGCCGAAAAAGACGACTCGCGAAGTAGTAGGTGGCGAAGACCGTGAACGCAATGAAGAAGTGGAAGCCGAGCCCGAGGAGCGCGGTTTCGTACCCTCCTTGAAACGCTTCCTTGCCCAGCGCGCCGCTCGCGATCGCCTGGAGGACCCGGCCCGGCGAGCCGCCGCGAAACGTCGTGAACAGGAGGGGCTTCGCAATGTCCAGCACACCCACAGCGAAGCCTCCGTAGAGAAGAATTCGACCAGTGGTCAGCGGGGCGAGAGACACGGTTTCGGCTCCTCGGTTCCGGTGGGGACACTCATGGCACACGACGTCACCGCCCAACCCTAGAGGGTCCGCGGTCTGGTGGAAATGACCACTTGAGACGAGACGGTCAAGACCACCCGTTCCGCCGGGCCGCCTCACGCACGACGATCCCGGTGGGGAGGCCCACGCAGAAGATGTGCGTGAGGACGCCATCGATGAGGACGGGAAGGGGTGTCTTCAACCACCCGATCGCAGAGAGGGGAAAAACCACGAAGCGCATGAACGCGAACACGGCGACGCCGTAGAGCGCACTTAGGACATAGGCATGGCGGATCAGGATGGGCAGCTTGAAGCTCGCGAGGTAGTAGAACGTGAACACGCTGAACGCGATGAAGAAGTGGAGCGCGAGCCCTACGGCCGCGACCGGCAGGCCGCCCTCGAACGCGCCGCGTCCAAGTGCCCCGCTCGCCACCGCGTGAAGGACCCATGTGATCGGTCGTCCCTGATAGGCGAGGAAGACCATGTTCTTCAGGATGTCGAGCGACCCCATAACGAGGCCGCCGCACAGAATCGTCTGAGCCGGGGTCATGGGGTTGAAAGCCCCGGCAATGTTCCTGGTAAGTCGAGCGAGGACTGCCCGAAGGCGTATCGCCAGCCGGTGCGGGTCCGCACGTAGGTGTCGCTGAACCAGAGTCTGCGATCGAACGTGACCCCGTTCGAGGTTCCCTTGAGCCACAGTTTCGCGGTCACCACCGCGGTGTCGCCCCAGACGCGAACCATCTGGGTGCCGGGCTCCTCGTCCTGTTGCTCGAAGACCGTGGCGCGCGCTTCCTCGAGTACGTCCGCCTTTGTGAAGACCCTGCCGCTGCCGACGACGAGGACGAAGTCATCGAGCAGAATCCGGTCCATGGTTTCAAGATCACCGCGTTTCACCGCCGATTGAAACTCCGTATCGAGCGCTGCGACCAGCGTTGCGTCATCCGCGACGGAATCCTGCGGCGGCTTTGTGCCCGGCATCGGTTCTACCTGCCTTCTTTCCGGCCCACGGTGATGGCCTGACGACTGACGACCATCACCCAGGCCGTGTAACCGAGGATCTCGAGACGGTTCGGCCAGCCCACGGGCACGTTCGGTCCAAAGGTCCCTTCGCTCTCCGACATCAGGATGATCATCGAGCCGAACGCGACGACAAACCCGAGGCACGCGGCGCCGGTGACCAAGATCAGGGATCCTCGCTCTCCCGACCAGTCGGGACGGCGAAGGAGCCCACGGCCCACCAACAGGGAGGCGAAGGGCATCCCAATACCGATGGCTCCGCCGAGGTTATGGAGTTTCCCCGACACGGTCACCTGGTCGGGGGGCGTCAACAGAGGATCCGTCGTGAAGAGGCCTCCAAGGGCGAGGCCGAGGGAGCTGGCGAGAAGCAGGACGAGTCCCACCCGGCCCCCGATCGTCGGCAACTGACCGCGCAGCGTCATGAACAGCCCCGCGTAGCTCATCGAAAGCGACAGGAAGGCGAGGGTCATTAAAGAGCCGTATTCTCCG
>CAZBTT010000554.1:0-3636 GCA_964494295.1 uncultured Acidobacteriota bacterium | reverse complement strand
GTCTCGGCCGCGGTGACCGCGGTCTCGATGGTTTCGTAATCGCGCATCTCGCCGACCAGGATGACGTCGGGGTCCTGGCGCAGGGCGGCGCGAATGGCGCCCGCGAAGTTCAAGGCATCGACTTCGATCTCGCGCTGGTTCACGATCGAGCGCTTGTCGCGGTGGAGGAACTCGATGGGATCCTCGACGGTGACGATGTGAGAGGTCTTCTCGGAGTTGATGTAGTCGATGAGGGCGGCGAGGGTGGTCGACTTGCCGGAGCCGGTCGCGCCCGTGCAAAGGATCAGGCCGCGCTGTTCGTCCGCGATCTTCGTGAGGGTCGGAGGCAGGAGCAGCTCGCGGATGGTCTGGATCTTGAGCGGGATGAGGCGCACGACGAGGCCGACGGTGCCGCGCTGCTGGAACACGTTGCAGCGGAAGCGGCCGAGTCCGGGGACGGAATAGGCCACGTCCACGTCGAAGCTGTCCTTGAACTTCTGCTTCTGGCGGTTGTTCATGACCGAGAACGCCATGTTCAAGGTGTCTTCGGTCTGCAGCCGGCGATGTTCCACCACGGCGGTGAGTTCGCCGTTCACACGAAGAACGGGGTGCGAACCGACCTTCAGATGAAGGTCGGAAGCCCGCTTTTCAATCGCGAGTTTGAGGAGATCGTTGATGAGCATGAAAGAGGCGCCCTTAGATGTCTTTGGGTCGATGACGGTGTCCCGGCCCGTCAAAGACGAAATCGAAGCGAAGGATAGCCCTTTTTCGCTTTCTCGCCTTCACTCCTGCTTTGTGGTATCAGACCGGTCATGAGGATCATCGCGGGCGAGGGCCACGGGCGGAAACTCAAGGTTCCAAAGGGCGGCGAGACGAGATCCACGGCGTCGCGGGTGAAGCAGACCTATTTCGACATCATGCGACCCGCGATCGACGGGGCCACCTTTCTCGACGCCTGCGCCGGATCCGGGGCACTGGGGATCGAGGCGATTTCGCGGGGCGCGTCCCACTCCACTCTGATCGACCGGTCGCACGCCGCCATCACCAGCGCGCTCGCGAACATCCGGGTGCTGGGCGAGAAGAGCCGTCTCGTCGAGGTGCTGCAGGGCGACCTGCTTCGCACCCTTCGAAAACTCAGGAGCGAAGGGCGGACGTTCGACGTGGTCTATCTCGACCCGCCGTACGAGGAAGGGCCTTACGAGGAAGCTCTGGAGTTGCTGGCGGAAGGCCTCGTGAGTCCCCGCGGGTATGTCACCGCCGAGCACTTCAAGAAGCGCGCGCTTCCGGAGGCTATCCTCAGTCTGGTCCGGATTCGCGAAGTGAAGGTTTCGGACCATCGGCTGACCATCTACAGGAACGAGGTGCCGTTGTGAGCAGTAAGGAATGGAAGCGGATCGCCTTGGTGCCGGGGTCTTTCGACCCGGTGACTCTCGGGCATCTTGATCTCGTCATCCGAGCGTCGAGTCTTTTCGACGAGGTGGTGGTCGCGGTCCTCGAAAACTCATCGAAGCAGCCCTGGTTTTCGGCCGAGGGCCGCGTGCTGATGGTTCAGCGCGAGATGGCATCGCTCAAGAACGTCCGGGTGGTGCGTTTCGCTGGACTTCTCGTCGAGTTGGCCGAGAAGGAGGGCGCCGAGGTAGTGGTGCGCGGAGTCCGCGGCGGCGCCGACCTCGAGTACGAGACGGTCATGGCACGGATGAACGCCCACCTTCGGCCCGGGCTCGATACCGTGTTCCTGCCTTCGTCGCCCCACCTCACCCACATCGCGTCTCGCCTCGTCCGCGAAATCGCGTATCTCGGCGGCTCGGTGAAGGGGCTGGTTTCCGAGAAGGTGGCCCTTGCGGTGGAAACACGCGCGGAAGAGAAGCGAGCGGAGAACGCTTTCTCCAAACGAGGGAGTGGCGAATGAAGCGGAAGCTCCACGCGCTGCACCTCTCCGCCCGCGTCGACGCGGTCGAGGTCTCACCCACGGTGGCCACCGCGGCCCGCGCCACGCTCCTGCGGACCATGGGGCGCGACATCCTAGACTTCTCCGTGGGCGAGCCCGACCAGGGCACGCCCGACCGGATCAAACAGGCCGCCACCGCCGCGATGTCCCGCGGTGAAACGCGCTACGTGCCGTCGCTCGGCATTCCGGCCCTGCGACAGGCGGTGGCCGAGCGGTATCGGCTCGACGACGGGGTGTCGTTCGACGCCATGGAAGTGGCGATCACCCTCGGCGGGAAGCAGGCCTACGCCCTCGCCTGCGAAGCCGTGCTCGATCCGGGCGACGAGGTCGTGATCCCGACGCCGTACTGGCCGACGTTTTCCGAAGCGCCCCGGCTCTTTGGCGGCGTTCCGGTTCTAGCACCTCTCGATGGCGCCTCCGGCTTCGCGTTCGAGCCGGAGCGAATCCTCAAGAAGGTTCGGCGGAAGACGCGGATCCTGGTCATCAACTCACCCTCGAACCCGACCGGCGCGGTGGTGAGCGAGAAGGCTCCCGTCCAGATCGCGCGCGGCCTGAAGGCGAAAGCCCCCGACGCGTTCCTTCTTTACGACGACACGTATGCGCGCATGCGGTACGTTGAGAACCATCCCCTTATGCTGGCCCGGGTTCGAAAGATCCTCGGCGATCAGATGATGATCGCGGGCACCGCATCGAAGACGTACTGCATGACGGGGTGGAGGATCGGCTGGCTCCTCGCCCCGAAGCCCGTGATTCACGGCCTGTCCGCCCTGATCTCCCATCAAACGCAATGCGCCGCCTCTTTTGCGCAGTTCGGGGCGGTGGAGGCGCTCACCGGGCCGCAGGAGTTCATCGGCGAGCTGGTGGCCGAGTATCGCGCGCGGCGGGATCTCGTGGTTGACGCCCTGAACGCGATTCCGGGAATCTCATGCCGTGCCCCCGCGGGGGCGTTCTACGCGTTTCCCGATATCAGCGGGCTGCTTTCGAAGACGGTTCCAGACGCCCTGACCTTCGCGGCCCGTCTCCTCGATGAGCAGGGGGTGGCGGTGGTGGCGGGCGAGGGCTTCGGTTGCCCCGGCTACATCCGCATCTCCTTCGCGCGTTCGCAGGATGAACTTCGTCGCGGCCTCTCGGCGCTGCGGAAGTTCGTCGACTCCCTTCGATACGATCCGCACGAGGGCGCCCGCGAGTTGCCCATACTGAGGCGCAGAAAGAAGCCGCGATGATCGCGTTTCAGAACGGCTCTCCGGCCGTGTTGTACCTCAACGACCCCAAAGAGAAGATCTGGGGCCTCGTGGTCTCGGTTTCGGCGGCGGGTGTGGTCATCCGCGGACTTCGCCTCGACTCCTTCGAAGACTGGATGCGGCAGGAGGCGCGGCAGGAGGAAGAGCTTCTCGGCCTCGTCACGAGCTTCTATCCGCTGCCGAGGATCGAACGCCTCGAAGAAGACCGCTCGGTCGGCTCGGTGGTGAGCTATTCGCAGCGCTTCGCGGAGGCGGTGGGCCGGACGGTTCAAGACGTCGTCGAATCGAGGGCCGCCGAACGCGAGGGTCACAAGGAAACACTCAACTAGCTCAGCCCTGGCGGTACGAAGCCCGCGAGAGCCGCGCCCACTACCAAGCCAATTGGACCGCTGGTCATTGCGAGGAGCCATTCCGTTCGTACAGCGAGCGCGAAGCGCTGCCCGCAGGGCAGGGCGAAAGCCTGGCCTT
>CAZBTT010000553.1:0-3638 GCA_964494295.1 uncultured Acidobacteriota bacterium | reverse complement strand
CCGCGCTGCCGATGCGGCCACCGAGGCGCTCCTCGGTTCGGGCAACGCCGCCTCGTTCGTGAAGATGAGCGAGGCGCTCAACCAGGTCGAGCGCGCCTTCCTTAACAAAGATGGGCTCCCGGGACGTCCCTGGTTCAGACATCAGCTCATCGGACCCGGCCTCACCACCGGCTACGCGCCCTGGCCCTTCCCCGCCTTGCGCGAGGCGGTCGAGAAGAAGGATCAGGCGATGTTCGAAACGGAGTCCCGCAAGGTCGTGGCCGCGCCCGAAGCGGGAACGGTGAAGCTCAAGGCCGCCGCCTCGATTCGGTAACCGACATCCCCGCCGCAAACGAACGCCCCGATAGTTCCGGGGCGTTTTTTTAGCGCTTAAGAATTGCGTTAGGGGCCCGAAGCGATGCTCGCGGGCATGGAACACCGACTGCGAACTCTAACGATCGCCGTTCTCGCCAGCCTCGGATGTGGGTCGAGTTCGCCGACGACGCCGACCGCCGCGGGGGCTGCGACAACAGCGACGCCCACGCCCACCCCCGCCACCTCGACGGGCGCTCTGCCGTCCCACTACGCCCAGTTCTATGGCGCGCAGGCCTCGGTCGATGGCGCGTTCGTGGTGCTTCGCGCCACGTCGGTCCCCGATCACTCGAGCCCTTACTTCGGCGTGGGCAATTCGGGCTACGAGACTCCCCACCCCGGGATGCAGGTGAACCCCAACCGCATCGCCTCGCAGAACATGGTCCTGCGGGTGCCCTTGAATCCCCAGGCGGGGACAGCGAGCGATACACCGATGGGCGTCATGGGCGTATCGATCAACGGCGTCGCCCTCTTCAACCAGTACGCCGCGCAGCAGGCCCCGCTCACCAACGAGATCGGAACCTTCGATCGGTTCAACGGGCATCCGCAGCAGAACGGGATGTACCACTACCACATCGAGCCGCTGTACCTGACCGCGCAGGGCTCGAGCCGCCTTCTAGGCGTTCTGCTCGACGGCTTCCCGGTCTACGGAACACGGGATGCGGGCGGCGCTGTTCCATCGGGGCTCGACACCTGCAACGGCCACGTCGGGACCACGCCGGAGTTCCCGGGCGGGATCTATCACTACCACATCGTTTCCGCACCGCCCTATATCGCCGGCTGCTTCCGCGGTCAGCCGGGTACCGCGAGTTAGTTGTGCTCCGCCTCGCCGTCGCCGCGTTCATGGGCCTTGCAGGATTCGCGCAAGCGGGAGCCCTGGTGCCTGGAAGCCCGGATCGAATCGAGCAGACCTTCGACGCCCATTCGAACCTCCTCTCGCAGACCACGTTCCGCGACGGCCGGAAGGTCGGTCGGCATGTGGCCTACTGGCCGGAAGGCGGCCGCAGAGTGGAAGCCTTCTACGACGGGGATGTTATCCATGGCGTCTACCGGTCCTGGCATCGCAATGGTCGGCCCGCCGAGCTGAAGCATTACGTTTCCGGCCGGGAGTCCGGCCTCCAGCAGGCGTGGACGGAGAAAGGAGATCTGTACCTCAACTTCGAGGTCAAAAACAGCCGCCACTACGGCCTGATCAACTCCAAACCGTGCGTGCCGGTCGCGGGAGGCATGTAATGAAGATCGGCCCCACGCTCCTGATCGCGGCTGCCGCAGCGGGGGCGGCTTTCGCCTATCCGTTGACGCGTTCCGCGAAGACCGCTCCCAGCACACTGCCCTTCTACGAGAGCCGCGACTTCACGCCCCGATGGTCCACGGTGGAGCATCGCGTGGCGCCCTTCCAACTTCTCGATCAGGGCAATCGGGAGTTCACAGACCGCGACCTCGACGGAAAAGTCCACGTCGCGAGTTTCCTCTTCACGTCCTGCCCGGGTGTCTGCCCAACCCTCGTGGAGCGGCTCAAGCCAGTGCAGGCGGCGATCCGGGGCAGGCAGGACGTGGTGATGGTCTCGTACAGCGTGACCCCGCGGACGGATACCCCCGCGGTTCTCGCCGATTTCGGAGCCTTGCGCGACATCGACCCCGAGACCTGGCGGCTCGTCACCGGCGATCTCGCGGAGATTCAACGAGTGATCCGCGAGTCGTACTTCGCCGACGATGAACGCGGCGGGAGCGAGGGGGTGGAGAGCCGGCTCATCCACACCGAGAAAGTGATCCTCGTGGACGGTCAGCGCCGCCTGCGCGGGATCTACAACGGCACGCACGCGTTCGAGATGGAACGTCTCATCGAGGATATCGAGGCGTTGCGTCACGAGACGGCGGCGCGCTGATGACCTTCAGACTCCCGCCCGCCCCGGATCGGTCTGTTCGAGAAGGGCCAGCAGCGCGTCGAGTCTGAACGCCTGAACTTCAACCAGAAGGGCTCGGCCCAGAGCCTCATCGTCGGCTCGGATCCGCTCCACCGTGGACCGGATTCGTCGCACATGACCCGACGAAAGCGCGTCGCGCAGATCACGTCGCAGCTCAGCCGGCATGTCACGGAGCCCGGAGCCGAGGGTTCTGACGTGGTGGGCCGACCCGGATTCGGTGTTCTCCGATTCCTCGTAGAGAAACCGCACGTTCAGGTAGTGGCCGATCTTCTCGAAGATCGTCCCGACGCGAAACGGCTTGGCCACGAAGTCGTCCGCGCCACACTGGAGCATCTCGTCGCGCTCGTGCTCGAAGGCTCCCGCGGTCAGGGCGAGGATCGCGCAACGCGGGCTCCCGAGGCGAGCCTCGATCTCCCGGATGCGGCGCGTGGCCTCGAGGCCGTCCATCACAGGCATGCGCACATCCATGAAGATCAGAGAAGGACCCCACGCTTCGAAGCGCTCGACCGCCTCGAGTCCGTTCGAGGCTTCCTCCACCTCGAAGCCGGTCGAGGTCAGAAGCTGCTGGAGCACAAGGCGGTTCTCCCCGGTGTCATCCACCACGAGAATCCGCACCGCAGTCTGTCCGGGCTGAAGGCCGATGACTCGCTTCCCGGGGGCTTCCGGGGCCTGGTCGGAGGCAGGCAGAGCGACCTCGAAGGCGAATGTGCTGCCGAGGTCTATCTCGCTCCGCACCTCGATGTCGCCGCCCATCAGGTTCACGATCTGTCGGCTGAGGGCGAGGCCGAGGCCGCTGCCCTCGTTCGAACGCCTGCCGCTGGCCGTCTGTGAAAACACGGAGAAGAGGTTCGGCAGTTCGGAGGGAGCGATCCCATGCCCGGTGTCCGCAACCTCGAAACGGACGCGGCCCCCCGCGGCCCTGACCTTGAGGGTCACGGATCCCCGATCCGTGAACTTGACCGCGTTTCCGAGGAGGTTGATCAGAACCTGATGAAGTTTCCCTTCGTCGCCTCTCACGACTCCGGGGAGTTGCGGGTCGAGGTCGAAGTTCAGCTCGAGGCCGCGAGCCTCGGCGCGCACACGGAAGATCGAGCGAAGGGATTCGAGAAGGCCAGGCAGGTCGAACGGCCTGATCGCGAGGGACATGGCTCCCGCCTCGATCTTCGACAGGGACAACACGTCGTTGATCAGGCTCAGGAGATGTTCGCCCGAACGATGGATGATTCGCACGCTCTCGCGGTCCTCTCCTCGAAGGGAGTCGCGTCGCTCGAGAACCTGGGCGAAACCAATGACCGCATTGAGCGGCGTGCGCAGTTCATGGCTCATGTTCGCGAGGAAAGTGCTCTTGGCGCGGCTCGCCTG
>CAZBTT010000552.1:0-3639 GCA_964494295.1 uncultured Acidobacteriota bacterium | reverse complement strand
GTGGACCTTGACCGTGCTCGTGGCCTTGGGGGTGGCGCCGGTACCCGCAGTCAGGGTCTGGACGACCGCGCCGCTCTCGAGCTTGATCGCGCCGGGTTCGGCCGCGGCCTTGGTGACGAACGCGCCGTCGGCCGTCTTGCGGGCCTGGGCGACGCCAACATTCGCGACGCGGGCCTGGGCGACCTTGGCCTGGAGGAAGGGCTCGATGCGGGGCTGGAAGGTGGCGAGGTCGACGTCGGGCTTGTTGCCGAGGCTCGACGCCTCGAGACCCTTCGCGAATGTCGCGAACTCCTGGGGGCTGAGCTTGAACTGCGCGAAGTTCCCGCCCGCGATGAAGCCCATGGCGTACAGGGTCTTCTGATCGTCGGTCATGCCGGAGGCGCCCTGGGGAGAGGGCGACGCGGTGGCCGCGGGGGCGGTGGCCGGCTTGTTGCAGGCGGCGAGGGTGAGGGCGGAGGCGGCGAGCGCCAGCCCGCGGAGAAGTGCTGAGTTCAAGAGGGGATCCTCAAAATTTCGGGAATGGGAGGCGCTGCGGTTGTTCTTCGAACGCGCAAGAGCGGTCAAGCCGCGAAGCATACCGCCTCGACTACGTTTTCTCTATCTTCACCTTGGAAACACGGTTCCTTTCGACGTCGACCACGGTCAGGCGGTGGCCCTCGAATTCGACGGTTTCGCCGCCCTTCGGCACCGCGCCGAGCTTCTCGAGAATGAAGCCGCCCACGGTTTCCGCGTCGATGTCGAGCGGGATCGGCACATCGTGCGATTCCCGCAGCAGGCTGTTCGACACCGTGCCTTCGACCACGAGCGCGCCGCCCTTGAGTCTCTCGATCGCCTTGTCCTCGCTCTCGTCGTATTCGTCGCGGATCTCCCCGACGATTTCCTCGACGAGGTCCTCGAGGGTCACGAGTCCGACGACGCTCCCGTGCTCGTTGATCACCAGGGCCATGTGCGATCGCTTCTTCTGCAGTTCCCGCAGCAGGTCTCCCACGTTCTTGCTGTCGGGGACCACGTGCACGGGGTGAAGGCGGGCGCGAATATCGACGGGGACACCACGTTCGAGGGCGGCGAGGACGTCCTTCACGTAAAGCACGCCAATCGGGTTGTCGAAGGTGCTTTCGTAGACGGGAACCCGCGAAAACCCCGCCTCGACGATCCGCTTGACCGCGACGGTCTGCTCGGTGGCCACGTCGAGGGCGAACGATTTCGTCCGCGGGACCATCACGCTGCGCACCGGCATGTCGCGGAACTTGAAGACGCCTTCGAGGAGACTCGCGTCACTTTGTGACAGGACGCCTTGAACCCGTCCCTCGGCCACGAGATGCTCGATTTCCTCCGCGGAAACCATGCCCTCGCGCATCGGTCCCTTGAGCCCGAAAAGGCGAAGGACGAGGCGCGTCGACTCGGTCATCACGCGGAGGGGTGCCCGGCTCATCTTGGCCATCAATGAAATCGGGATCGCGACCGCGGAAGCCACCGGCACCGCGAAACGAAGAGCGAGGGCCTTCGGAACGAGTTCGCCGAGCACCATCTCGACGTAGACGATCACCACCGATACGATCACGCTCGCCGTGACCGCGGCAGGAGCCCAGTCCGGCAACCCGGCGAGATCGAGCCAGGGCTCGAGATGGCGGCTCGCGAGCCATCCGCCGCAAACACCCGCGAGGGTTCCGCACACCGTGACCCCGATCTGAACCGTGGCCATGAACCGCTCCGGTTCCTCGCGGAGCAACTCGGCGAGCTGGGCCCCGCGGCTTCCCTCGTCGGCCCGCTTCCGGAGCGCCGCCTTGCGGGCGGAGATGAGGGCAATCTCAGCGCCGGAGAAGAAGCCGTTCCCGAGAAGCAGGAAGAATATCGCCCCGAGAATCAGGGCTGTGTCGGACATGGGGAGGGCAGTTTAGCGGGTTCCCTCCCCCGGTAGGTGGCCCGTCCTGGCCCGCTGGGCGATGACCCGAAGGCCGCGTGGCGCGTGGGGGTCCAAGTCGACTTGGGCCCCGTCATTGCCAGGAACCAGTCCGCGTTCCAGCCAGCGCCAAGCGAATTGGACCTCTCGTCATTGCGAGTCGGTTCACGGACCAAGGTCCGTGACTGGTGAGAGAAACCCCACGTCGTCATCGCGAGGAAGCTCGTTGAACGAGGGCGACGAAGCGATCTCGCGGCTTGGTAGTGGTGGCCCGCGTGGCCGTGCGCCGCTGGGGGTTGCCGCGCCGGGAGCGCCTCCCGCGTCGGCACTGCGTTACCAGGACTTCGGAATCGTGTGCCTCCTTGCTCGGCTTATCGGTTTCTCAGCAGGAGCCGGTCCGTTTGGTACCGCGACGAAGCAGTGACGCCCCAAAATGGGCTTGAACCTAAGTCCAGCGTCAACGACCGGACGACCGAGACGACGTCAACGATCGATCGTCACGCGACAACGTGGACGTGAACGACTCGTCGTTCTGCGCCGACCCGAACGTGGTCGTAGACGTTGACCATCCGATCCCGACGCCCTACGCGTCGATCGCCATCCCGTAGACCGACTCCGCCGCCTGCATCATCGCCTCACCCAGCGTCGGGTGCGGGTGGATCGTCGTGGCGATCTCCTCGGTGGTGGTTTCGAGCTGCAGCGCCACACACGCTTCGGAAATCAGATCGGTGGCGTGGGGCCCGACCATGTGCACGCCGAGGACCTGGTCGTACTTCTTCTCGGACACGATCTTGATGAAACCCTGGTCGTGGCCGAGGATGCGGGGCTTCGCGAGATTGCCGAAGTTGAACTTCCCGATCACCACGTCGTAGCCGCGCTTGCGGGCCTCGGCTTCGGTGAGGCCCACGCTCGCGACTTCCGGGTTGCAGTAGGTCGCCCCGGGCACGCGGTCGTAGTCGATGGGATCGAAGTGCTTGCCCGCGAGCTTCTCGGCGACGCGAATACCCTCGGCCGAGGCGACGTGCGCGAGCTGGGGGTGCGGCTTGCCGTCCACCGTGATGAGATCCCCGATGGCGTGAATGCCGGGCTCGTCGGTTTCGTAACGGTTGTTGACGCGCACAAAACCGCGCTCCATGCGGACGCGCGTCGCCTCGAGGCCCAGTCCATCCGAGACCGGCCCGCGGCCGGTGGCCACGAGAAGCAGCTCGGCGATGAGGGTCTTCTTCTCGCCCGACGCCAGCGTCACTTCAACCTGAACCCCGCCTTGAATGACGGTCGCCGACTCGGTGCGCGCGCCGGTGAGGAACGTCATGTGCTTCGCGAGATGTTTCTCGGCTTCCTTCGAGATTTCCTCGTCTTCGATCGGCAGGATTCTCGGCATCATTTCGATCACGGTGACGGCCGTGCCGAAACGGCCGAAGATCGACGCGAACTCGACGCCCACCGCGCCCGCGCCGATCACGATCAGGCTCTTGGGCATTTCCTTGAGCTCGAGGATCTCGTCGGACGTGATGATCCGCTGCCCGTCGATCGCGATGTTGGGAAGGCTGCGCGGCTTGGAGCCGGTCGCGAGCATTATGTTCTTCGTGGGGATCCGCGACGCGCCGCCCTCGCCGGTCACGAGCACGCTGTGCGGGTTCTCGATGCGGCCCTGGCCCTTCACGAACGTGATCTTGTTCTTCTTGAAGAGGTAACCCTCGATCCCCTTCGAGAGGCGCGTCACGATCCGGCTCTTGCGC
>CAZBTT010000551.1:0-3645 GCA_964494295.1 uncultured Acidobacteriota bacterium | reverse complement strand
CAGCGTTTCGCCGCCTTCGTGTCGTGGAGGCGCAGCGTGGCGTCGGCGGCGGCGATCGCGGCGCGGTAGAGGCGCGCGTCGTCCGCGGCCAGGGCAGGCACGGTGACGGCGCAAGACGCGGCAAGCGCCAGGGCGAGTCGAGCGCGCGGTGGGTTCATGGTCGAGATCCCTCCATGGAGATCGTCATGTGACGAAAGTCAATACGTAAAGACTATGTCACATAATGAACACCGTCAAGATGGCCCTACTTGAGGCCGTCCCAGGCGGCGCCGGCGTTGGCCTTGAAACGATCCTTGTAGCCGTTGTAGTCGCGATACGCGGGCAGATCGACCTCGGCGAGGAACTGCTCCTTCGTCCTGCCGGCGGACTTGGCGGCTTGCGCTGCCGCAATCAGATCCGCGATGTACTGGCGTGCGGCCTTGAGGCCGGCGATGTCGGTGACCTCGCCGTGACCAGGGATGACGATGGCATCGGCGGGAACGTAGGCGATCGCGCGGTCGTGCGCCTCGAGGTAACCCGCGGCCGAGCCCCCCGAGCTGGTGTCGATGAACGGAATCCATTTATTGAAGAGCAGGTCGCCCATGTGAAGCACATTAGCCTTCTCGAAGAAGACGAAACTGTCGCCGTCGGTGTGGGCCGGGGGCGTGTGCACGACGTGAAGCGTCTCGCCACCGATGTGCAGCTTCACCCCGGCCTCATAGGTGAGGATGGGCGCGGCGATCTCCTCGATCTTCACCGCTCGGGCGGAAGCGAGCATCTCCTCGAGCATCTTGACCCGCTCCGCGTTCCCGGCCTTCTTCGCGTCTTCGATGCGGCCGGGCAGGGTGCGCTTCATTTCATCGGGCTGACCCAGCATCCGCTTCCGGACATTCTCGTGAGCCACGATCACCGAGACGGGCTTGAACGCATCGTTGCCTCCGGTGTGATCTCCGTGGTGATGGGTGTTGACAAGGAACCTCACCGGTTTGTCGGTAACCTTGGCGATCTGCCGCAGAATGCCGGGGGCTATGTCCTTGTACTGGGAGTCGACCACGATGGCGTATTCGGGCCCGACCACGAAGCCCACGGTGCCGCCGCGGCCGGAGAGCGCGTAGACACCACCGCGCAGGGGATTCGTCTTGAAGATCGCGTCTTCGGGCCGGTCGTGATGCGCCGCCTGTCCAGTCGTTTGCACGGGATCATGCGCGAGGGCGCTGCCCGGGCTCAGGGCGAGAACGGCCATGGCGACGAATTGAATGCTCTTCATGGTGGGAATCTCCAAGAATGAAAGACGCGACCTTACCGCGACTCGTGCTCGGCGGGGCGGGAGAGGACGCCAACCACCAGGCCGAAGACCAGGTAGTGCCCGGTGAAGGCGAGGACGTAGTCGGCGAAACCGTGAATCAGCATAGCCCCGAGAATCAGCAGGGCGATGCGCGCCGCCTCGGATGTCTCTGCAAGGCGGGCGCCGGTCCAGAGGGCGAACCCAACCGCGACGCCGAAAGCCGCGAGCCCAAGCGCGCCGAGGGTCGCCGCGAACTCGAGGAACATGTTGTTGGCGAAAACGCGCGTATCGAACGCGGCCTTCCCGGCCATCGTGCCGTAAGTCCATCGGTAGTTGTCAGGCCCCGCGCCGAAGAACGGATTCTCCGCCCACATCCTGATCGCGATGGTCCACAGATCGAGTCTTGAAGGCCGCCAGGCGAGGGTGTCCGGGAGCGCCGCAAACGCCTCCGTTTCCGATGGCAACGGGGATGGAGCGGAAACGCCGGATCTCTCGCCCACGCTCAGGCGAGCGGTGCCGGGCTTCACCCCCTGTCCGGAAAACCACGTGGTTTCCTCGTGAACCATGTCCCACATAAGCAGGTACTCGCCGGGTTTCGCGGGCGCGCGGAGGATCGCCTCCAGGGTCACCGAATCGCCCGGAGGAACGTCGCGGGGGAGGTCGGTACGCGGCCCATCGACAAGGGGCACGGTCGCGTGTTCGTAGAGGTGATACGAAAGGTGAATCTCCTCGGCCTTTCGCCACGGTCTCCGGCCCGCGTTGGTGACCCTGACGGCCACGATCGCGCTCTCACTCGGCCGCAGTTCGTGGCGCGCAGGCGATTCGTAGGTCGCCGCGTAGAAATCGTTCGCGTTTTCGCCGCCGAAGCGAATCTGAGAGATCTCCTCGCGGCCGACAAAGAGGCCGAGCACGGCAAGATACGCAAGCGCCGGCGTGACGCGCCCGCGCCCCCGCTCGAACCAGGCGAGGCCGACCATAGCCGCAAATCCGGCGAGCCACCCTCCCCGCGAGTAGGTGAACGCAAGACCGAGGGTGAGGGCGGCCACGAAGAGAGCGCGGATCCATGGCCGCGAACGCAGCAGCGTTGTCCCCGCGACGAGCGCATACAGGATCATGGCCGCGCCGAGATTGGGATACTCCGATCCGGCCGAAGCGCGACGGATCCCCGCGACGTTGAAGGGGATCTCACGGAACACCCCGAGGAACACATCAAGGGATCGAACCCCCATCCCCTCGGCGATCGCGAGAATCGCGGCGAAGGATCCGGAAATCGTCAGCGCGCAAAAACCCCATCTCAAGTCGTCGCCCTCGAGCCGGGAAACCAGAACCGCGAACGCGACCATCGCCCCGAGGCGCAGGGCGAACTTCAGCGAACGAGCGGGATCGATGGAGGTGAGGCTCGCGGAGACAAGGGCGACGCCGACCATGAGGGCGAGGGCCAGCAGCGCGGGCGACCGGACGCGCCAGGGGCGATGCCGCGAAGCGAAGGCGAAGACCGCGAAACACGGCAGCGCCACCGCCTCGAGCAGCGACAACCTGAAGAAACCGGCGGGAACCGTAAAGCGCGGTTCGAAGGGTGCGAGCAGGAGGAGAACGACGAGGCAGACTCGGGCGATCATTTCCCGGGCGTTGGTAGCGTCGCCACCCAGTCGAGGTACGGACCGAGCTTGAACTTCTTCGCGGTGTTGGCGGACGACATGTACCGGATCTGGCCAAGGACGTTCCGCTGCGGCGCCCACGGCCGGTCGAACAGGCCGAAGCACCACAAGATGCCGGTGTACGAGTTCGGATTCCGCCCGTCGAGCGCGTATTTGTTGTTGAGATTGATGAGGGTCTGGTACGCCTCCTCCGGAGTGCGCGACCACTCGATGACCTTCTTGCCCCACAGCATCCTCAGGTAGTTGTGAATGCCGCCGGTGGCCACGAGTTCACGCTGCGCGGCGTTCCAGAGCGGGTCGTGCGTGGAAGCGCTCTCCCACGCGGCGAGGTCGTAGACGAATTCACGCCGGTCGCTCGCGTGCAGATGCAGGGTCGCGCGAGCCCAGGCGGGCAGCGCGGTTTCGAGGGACTTCGTGTCCTCGCGTCGATGGTGATGCCAGACATAACCGACATCGCGCCAGGTCAGAGCCTCGTCGAGAAACGAGTTCGCGTTCCGGTCCGCGCCGAAGAAGCCCTCGCGCTTCCCCGCCACCTCGAGGTGAAGACGCGACCGCGCGTAGCCACCGGTGGCGTCGAAGACCTCGGTCACGATCTCCTCGATCGAGATGTGGCCGAAATGGAGATAAGGCGAGAGACCGGAGCCATGGAACGCGGAGGGGGGCATCGGATCGGAACGGTCTTCGGCGTAGATCGGCAGCCCCTTCTTGAGGAACAACTTCAGC
>CAZBTT010000550.1:0-3653 GCA_964494295.1 uncultured Acidobacteriota bacterium | reverse complement strand
GGCGATGGTGGGGCCAACGACCCCCTGTGAGCCCGCGAAGCCGGCGGACGGGCAGGTCGTTAGGGCCAGCGCCGGGGCGCCCGGCTGCGGGAAGAAGCGACGATCGAGACTCCCGGAGTGGATCATCCCGGAGTTACGGGCGTACGAGTAGGGAAGGAGCGACGGCGGGCCGTGCTCGGCGATGACGCGCTTGAAGTTCGCGGCGATCGTTTCGAGCGCTTCATCCCAGGAGATCCGTTCGAACTTCCCCTCGCCCTTCTTCCCGACCCGCTTGAGCGGATGGAGGATCCGGTCCGGGGAGTAGACGCGGTCGAGATACTGATTGACCTTGGCGCAGAGGAACCCTTGCGTGAAAGGATGATCGGGATCTCCGCCGATCTTCACCGCCCGGCCGTTCTCCACCTCGACAGTGGCCACGCAGGTGTCGGGACAGTCATGCGGACAGACGATCTTGTGGGTGGTCGCCATGGAAGGGTAAGGATACCGTTAGCCTTCGTAGATGAGAGAAGCCCCGCCGCCTTTCGACCTGCAGGGTCACCGCGGCGCGCGAGGACTGCGGCCGGAGAACACGCTTCCAGGCTTTGCCCACGCCCTCGCGATCGGCGTGTCGACCCTGGAACTGGACACCGGGGTGACCCGGGACGGCGTGGTGGTGGTGAGTCACGATACCGCCCTCAATCCAGACCACACCCGCGACGCCTCCGGGACGTGGCTCGAGGGGACCGGGCCCACGATCTTCTCGCTGACTTTCGCGGAGCTTCAGGCCTTCGATGTCGGTCGGCTGAGGGCCGGGACGGCCTACGCGGCGCGTTTCCCGGAGCAGCAGCCGGTCGATGGGGAGAGGATCCCCCGGCTCGCGGATGTTTTCGCGCTTGTGAAGAAGGTCGGTGATACCGAGGTGCGTTTCAACATCGAAACGAAGATCAATCCGAGAAAGCCGGACGCGACGCCGAGCGCGGAGGCTTTCGCCGAAGCTCTGGTTCGGGAAATCCGGCTCGCCGCGATGGAGGAGCGCGCCATGATCCAGTCTTTCGACTGGCGCACACTCGGCATCGTTCAAAGGATCGCGCCCGAGATCGGGACTGTGTCCCTCACCACGCAACAGAGGGACGATGACAATATCGGGCTGGGCAAGCCGCACCCCTCGCCATGGCTGGGCGGTCTCGATGCGAACGACTTCGAGGGATCGATTCCGCGGCTGGTAAAGGCCGCGGGCGCCCCGGTCTGGTCTCCCGACTTCACCGAACTCACCGAACAACTCATCGGTGAGGCGCACGCCCTCGGCCTCCGGGTGATTCCCTGGACCGCGAACCATCCCGACGACATGGCGCGGCTTATCGACATGCGCATCGACGGCCTCATCACCGATCGTCCCGACCTTCTGCGCCGCGTCCTCCAACAAAAGGGCAGGGCGGTTCCGCCGTCGCCTATCATCGCGCCCCAATGAGCGATACCTCCCTCACCGTTATCGGAGCCGGCGCGGTTGGGCTTGCCGTGGCCGCGCGCCTGGCCGCGCGCTTCCCCGACCTGATCCTGCTCGAACGTCGCGATCACCACGGGACGGAAACCTCGAGCCGCAACAGCGAGGTCATCCACGCGGGGATGTACTACACCCCGGGTTCACTCAAGGCGCGGCTTTGCGTCGAGGGCAACCGCCTCCTGTACGAATACTGCGAGAAACACGAGGTCTCGCACAACCGCTGCACCAAGATCATCGTGGCCATGATCTCCGAGGAGGTGGCGCATCTCGAGAGGATTCTCGCCACCGGCCGCACGAACGGCGTCGAACTCGAGATGATCAGCGGCCTCAAGTCCCGGGAACTCGAACCCAACGTCCCCGCGGTCGCGGCCCTCTTCTCTCCCAACACCGGCGTCATCTCCGCGCACGGGCTCATGGACGCGCTTCTTCACGAGGTCAAGACGAAGGGCGCCACCTTTCAGCCGGGCGCCGAGGTCATCGGCCTCGAGAAGGGCCAGGGCGATTACCGGATCACGATCAACACGCCTGGAGGCGTCGAGCATTTCACGAGCGAGCGCGTGATCAACGCCGCCGGCCTCGAGTGCGACACCATCGCGGGCCTGGTCGGCATCGATCCGGATGAGGCGGGTTACCGCCTGCACTACTGCAAGGGGAGCTACTTCTCGGTGGCCTCGTCGCGGACCGGCATCGTCAAGCGGCTCGTTTACCCGGTGCCGACCGCGGTGAGTCTGGGTGTTCACGCCCTGGTGGACATCGCGGGGCGGCTTCGCTTCGGCCCCGATGCCGAGTTCCTCGAGAAGAGAGCCCTCGACTACCGCGTGGATGTCTCCAAGCGGGCGGCTTTCGCGAAGGGCGTTCGTCGCCTCGTTCCAAGCCTCACCGAAGAAGATCTCGCTCCTGATATCAGCGGGATACGCCCCAAGGTCCAGGCGCCCGGAGAACCGGCGCGGGATTTCATCATCCGCGACGAGAGCGATCGCGGTTTCACGGGGCTGATCAACCTGATCGGCATCGAATCTCCCGGCCTTACCGCCTGTCTCGCGATCGCCCGCCACGTCGAGGGCCTCGTCCACTAGGAGCCTGCGCGGGAGAAGGGCTCCTGGCCCCCGAGGGGCGGCTTCGCGCTCCACCAGACGGCGCTCCGTCCGGGTGTCGAAGGGACTAGGAGCCTCGGCAGCAGATCGGCTCCTGTCCACCAGACGGCGTTCCGTTCGGGTGTCGAAGGGACTAACCGCGAGTGAGTGTTTGAGACGCGTTTCGACCGGGGCATAAGATCGCCCCCATGTGTCGCGGCCGGATGGTTCTTGCCCTCACCCTCCTGGCGACCTCTGTCCCGGGTCAGGTCACGATCACCGGGCCGGGTGTTCCGCCTCGAGGCGGCTCGGCCCGTCCGAGCGACGCGAACTACGGACCCCCGCGCCAGGCGGAGCTCGAGGCTCTGGCCATCGGCGACGGCTACCAGCGCGCCCATGTCCTGACCGAAGGGGAGGTGAGTCCCTTCGAAAACGGGCGGTACTGGACGCTTGGCCACGCGACCACGAGAATCCTCGTTATCCCCGGCCGCGACTTCGATGCGAGCGAACTGGACCGCGTCGCGGGCCGCCGCACCGAAGTCCGAGGGATCGTGCGGCTCATCCGCGAAAAGCAGTACGTGGGACCTACCGGGCAGGACCTCGACCTGATCGAAGATCCGCTGCTGCCGCCCCTGCCGCCCCCGCAGTTCGAACGAGGGTGGCCGAGGATGTCCATTACGGTCTTCGAGATCCGTGATCGAACGAATCCGGAGACCACGCGCCCCAAGGAGGTCGGGGGAGGGGTCTCTTGGCAAATCCTCCAGGAGCCCGTGGCATACCTCGGAAAGAAGACACGGATCTACGGCCAGTTCCGGGGGCGCAATCTCTTCGGCGATCTCCCTGCGGAGAGCGCCCGGAGCAAGGACGATTGGGTCTTGAAGGACGGAGACACCGCGATCTGGATCGTGGGTAAGACGCCAAAAGGCGAAGGCTGGAAACTCGATCCGGAGTACAAGGGCGACAGCAAGAACTGGCTCGAGGTCGAGGGCAAGCCCGAGATCCTGAATGGCGTCGTGTATCTGAAGGCATCCAGGGTTCTCATGTCGAAAGCGCCGGGCAAGGAGAAGCCCGAGCCGCCCTCGCGATAGGCCCCGCTCACT
>CAZBTT010000549.1:0-3654 GCA_964494295.1 uncultured Acidobacteriota bacterium | reverse complement strand
TCTGTCACCCATGTTCCCGTGCTGTTTCGTCACCTATCTACCCGATCTGCACCGCGCCGGAGCTACGGCCGAGTACGCTCACGCCCACGAGTACGTCCGGGGCGGGGACCTGAAGGCCGGAGGCCCCCTTTTCCGTTGAACCGGCCGAACCCCCCTAAAATACCGCGGTGAAAGCCCTTCGTGCCGACGAACTTGCGCCCGGACAGGCCACCAGTGTCATGCTCGGGGGAATCAACGTCGCCCTTTTCAATGTGGGCGGCGTCTTCCATGCCGTTGAGAACAAATGTGCGCATCGGGCCGGCCCTTTGGCCGAAGGTTTCGTCTCAGGCAGCGTCGTTTTCTGTCCGTGGCACGACTGGCAGTACGACGTAACCACCGGGACCTGTCTCAATGCCCCGGGATTCAACGTTCGATCTTTTTCCGTCTCCGTTCAGGACGGGGACGTCTTAGTGGATGTAACTGGAGTGTGAAGACCCCTATGAAGTTGTCCGATACCCGAAGCGCCATTGGAGCCGCCCTGATCCTGGGCCTAAGCGCTTTCGCCTCCGCGCAGGGCGCCACGCCCCAACCCACGCCCACCCCGGTCGCTCCTTCCATTCAGTTCCCAACCACCGTGGAGCTCGTCACCGTGGACGCGGTGGTCACCGACAAGAAGAACGTTCCCATCGAGAACCTGACTCGGGATGCATTCAAGGTCTTCGAGGACGGCAAACCGCAGGAAATCACCAGCTTCGAAGCGGTGATCCTGCCTCCCGCACCGCCCTCGGCCGCGAAGCCCACTCGAAGAATCTCCACCAACCAGGGTGCCGAGGGGATTCGCACCGGCCGCACCTTCGTCATCGTCTTCGACGACATCCATCTCCATCCCTTCCAGGCGAACCGCGCCAAGGCCGCGATCGATCAGTTCCTGAAGAACGGCACCCGCGAAGGCGATCGGGTCACCCTTCTCGCAAGCGGCGGCGGCGCGTGGTGGAGCACTCGCATGCCCGAGGGATACCTCGAATTGACCTCTTTGTTGAAGCGGCTCGACGGCCGCGACATTCCGGACACCGGCCAGGATCGCGTCACGGAGTGGGAGGCCATGCGCATTCACATCTATCGCGACAAACAGGTGGAGGAGCGCGTGACCCGGCGCTTCGAGACCTATGGCGTCAATCCCGGTATGCGGAACCAGAACGAAAGCGGCGCCATGTTCGACGGCGATCCCCTCGTTCAGGGCCGCGCCTCCGAGGTCTACTACCAGGCCACCGCGAAGAACAAGATCACGCTCAACGCGATGGAGCGCGCTCTCAATTCGCTCGCCGGCAGCAAAGGGCGCAAGTCCCTGATCCTCGTCTCGCAGGGCTTCATCTTCGATCCCAACCTCGACGAGTTCCGGAACGTGGTTCAGGCTTCGCGTCGCGGCAACGCCGCGGTGTACTTCGTCGACACCATGGGCCTTGGCGGCATGCCGGTGCAGATGACCGCCGAGTTCGGTCCGGCCATGCCCAATCAGGATATCGGCGCGGCCTTCGCGGAGAACCTGGAGCGGGCCGAGGGCGCCGAGTCGATCGCGGCGGACAGCGGAGGCTTCACGGTCAAGAACTCCAACGATCTCGTGAAGGGACTTCAGCGGATCGCCGACGAGACCCGCGTCTACTACCTCATCGGCTACAACCCCACCAACGCCGCGCGCGACGGGAAGTTCCGGAAGATCGAGGTGAAAGTCGCGGGCAAAGACATCCGGGTGCGCGCGCGCAAGGGCTACTACGCGGCGCTTGACGGCCAGGCCACGGTGGCGAAGAAGGTCGAGGGCGGTCCCGACCCGCAGTTCCAGGAGGCTCTCGACTCTCCGTTTGAAGTTCCCGACATCCCGATCCGTCTCACCTCGTACGTCTTCGACGAGACGCTGCTCGGGAAGGCGAGCGCCATCCTCCACGCCGACGTGGACCTCTCGTCGTTCGCTTTCAACGAGAAGGAGGGCCGCTACACGAACACCCTCGAGTTCCTGCTCGTGGTGGCGCATCGCGAGACCGGGGAGTTCAATCGCTACGATCAGAAGATCGACATGAACCTCCGTCCCGAGACGAAAGCGAAGTTCACCCGGTCCTGGTTCCCGATCCAGCGCGACTTCGAGCTGCTTCCCGGCGCCTACCAAGCGAAGATCGTCATCCGCGACAAGAACTCGTCGAAGGTGGGCACGGTCATGCACGACTTCGAGGTTCCGGATCTCGCGTCGTGGCGAATCTCGACACCGGTGTTGACCGACACGACCCAGCCGATTCAGCCCGGCCAGGAAAACGCGGTGCCGAAGCTCGTCCTTCTCGCCCGACGCGACTTCGAGACGGGCTCGCGCCTGTACTGCCAGTTCGATGTCTACAACCCGATGAAGGACAAGGCCACGGGCATGCCCAAGGTCACCGCGGGCTACACCATCCGCAAGAAGAGCGACGGCATGGTCTTCCTGAAGATCCAGCCCTCGATGATTCAGCCGACG
The DNA here is from genome assembly GCA_964494295.1 of uncultured Acidobacteriota bacterium. GTDB lineage: Bacteria > Acidobacteriota > Vicinamibacteria > Fen-336 > JAGNNV01 > JAGNNV01. The sequence goes on along the minus strand of CAZBTT010000549.1, from coordinate 1,178 downwards.
TCGCTTGGCCGACTCTCGCGCATGATCGGCCCGCCCCTCGAAGGGGCCGAGCCGGGCGAATACGAGTTCGAACTGAATCTCAAGGACGAACTCTCGGGCAAGATCCTCGACTTCAAGGAAGACTTCACGGTCCTTCCGCGCGCCACCGCCTCGACGGGTTCCAACTGACGCCTGGTTCCACAGCCCGCCGCGGCGTCCGGAGCCTGGCGTTCGGCCTGCTCAGAGTCGCGCGAGTCATCGAGCGGGCAAGCCGCGGTCTGGCCGCCGCCACGTTCACCCGCGCCGAACTCGATGCCCTCGCGGTGCGCGAGTGGGAGGACTTCGGGAAACGCGGGCCGATCGTGGGAGACGAGACCTTCAGCTGGGAAGACGAGTTCTTCAAGAAACACATCCGGCCAGGGGACTCGATTCTCGTGGCGGGCGCGGGCACCGGCCGCGATGTGATTCCCCTCCTCGAAGCCGGGCACGAAGTCACCGCCCTTGACATCACCCCCAAGGCACTCGAGGTCCTGGCTGAGCGTGCGCGGGAGCGGGGCCTCAAGGTTGTGACGATGGAAGCGTCGATCGTCGAAGCGCCGCTGCCGCCCCGCGCGTACGACGTGGTCCTGTTTTCGTGGTTCTGCTTCGGTTATCTCCGCGGACCGGATGACCGCGGCCGGGCCCTCGCTCGAAGCGAGGCGGCGCTGCGGCCGGGCGGACGCATTCTGCTCTCTTACCCGACGAGGCGCGACTCCGATCCCTCGGCAGCTCCGCCTTCGACTCTCGGACGTTGGACGGCCCGCTTTCTCGGCGGCGTTGAGCCGGAGCGGGGGGACCAGTTCGTGGTGAGCGGAACCGCGCGCGAGCCGGCGGTGTTCTTCTCGCACGCCTTCACCCCGCAGGAGGTCGAGGCCGACGCGAACCGCGCCGGTCTTGTCGTCGTGTTCCACGCGCAGCCGACCGGCGGCACCGGCATCGCCGCACTGATGCGAAGGGGCGAAGCGAAGTGAAGCTCCTCGGCGTCCTGGCCGCCGCGTCCGCCCTCCTCTTTCTCGTCGCCGAGGCGGCGCTCGGCCCGCTCGGGCCGTTCGTGAAGATGATTCCCGCGGCAGCACTCGGTGGGATGCTTCTTGGCTCTCCATCGCGGGCCGGGAAGGTCCTTGCGGGGATCGGGCTCCTTGTTTCCGCCCTCGCCGACC
>CAZBTT010000548.1:0-3664 GCA_964494295.1 uncultured Acidobacteriota bacterium | reverse complement strand
GGACAGATCCCGCGGCGTGTCAAGCAGGATGGGACATACGCCGGGAACAGACAATGGATTAGCAATTCATTGCGCGTGATTCTTGCGACCTCCGCTGGTCAAATCCTGCGAAGTTCAATGCGGGCACATCACTGGCTAACATATCACTCGAGATGCCGAGTGTTCTACCGCTTGAACGTGTCGCGCCAGAGGAACGGGTCCGGAACGCTGCGTTCAATGTTCCGGTGAAATCCGGCTACACGTTTCCGGGCGCGTGGATAGCGGGCCAAATGCGATCAACTGAAGCGAGGCGTCGTCCCCGAGGGCGGCAATGAGCCACTTTCAGAACACGCGTTCGGAATTCGTTCTCGCCGGATCGAGACTCCAACGGGTTGGAGCGTCGGATCACTCGGTCGCGTCATCGGCCGATGTGGTTTCGTTGAACGTTCACGTGCTCAGGTTCGGCATCTTTGAACTCGACACTCACACGCTTGAACTGCGCCGCGAAGGGCGTCTCATTCACCTGCGCCATCAACCCGCGCGCGTTCTTGCTCTCCTGCTCGAGCGATCGGGCCGTCTCGTCTCTCGAGAGGAGATCACGAATGAGCTGTGGCCGAGCGACGTCGATGTGGATGTCGAGCAGGGTCTCAACCACTGCATCAAGGAGATCCGGGCCGCGCTGGGTGACCGCTCCGAGGCACCGCGCTACATCCAGACTCTTCCCCGCCGCGGCTATCGCACGCTCGTCGAAGTACAGAAAGTGCGGGAGCCTGCGTCCGAGGAATCGGGCGAGAGAGAGAATGCGACCGTAGAGCCCGACCCGCCGGCCCCGAAAGCCGCCTCCAGAGCCCGCGCGCTTCGCATCACGATCTCGCTCTCACGCGCGGGCGAAACCGCGCCGCTGTGGAGCACCGCGCTCGAGGGCTTCGCCCAAGACCTCGAAACCTTCGAGCGGGACTTTCAGTCCGCGTTCCGCTCGGGCCTCCGCCCGGCCCTGCAGGCCGAAGCCAACAAGACCTCGGACCGCGGAGACGAGACGGAGGCGGCGATGCCGCTCTCGCGGCGCGGTTTCGAGTAGCGGTCGTTACCAGCCGGTCTTGACGCCACGGTTCTGCTCGTCGAGCCACTTCTGGAGCGGAGCGAAGTAGTCGAGGATCGCGGTCGCGTCCATCTGTCGCGTTCCCGTGAGCGCTTCCATCGCGTCGGGCCACGGCTTCGAAACGCCCATGCTGAGCATGGCCGAGAGTTTCGCTCCCGCTTCCTTCGAGTCGTAGATCGAGCAACGATTGAGGGGCCCGGTCTGGCCCGCGGCCTGGCACAAGGCGCGGTGGAACTGAAACTGCTGGATGTGGGCCAGGAAGTAACGCGTGTACGGCACATTCGCGGCAACGTGATACTTCGCCGCGGCATCAAAGTCGTCCTCGGTGCGCGTCCCCGGAGGTGCGATGCCCTGATACTTGAGGCGGAGGTCCCACCAGGCCTGGTTGTACTTGTCGGGAGTGATCTCCCCGGAGAAAACCTTCCATCGGTACTGATCCACGAGCAGTCCGAAGGGCAGGAAAGCGATCTTGTCGAGCGCCATGCGGAGGAGGAGGCCGATGTCCTTGGACGCGGGCGGCTCCTTGTCGATGAGGCCGATCTTCTTCAGGTAAGACGGGGTGATCGAGAGGGCGATGGTGTCGCCGATCGCTTCGTGGAAGCCGTCGTTCGCGCTGTCGCGGAAGAGAAACGGCTTCTGGTTGTAGGCGCGCTGGTAGAAGTTGTGGCCGAGTTCGTGGTGGATGGTGGAGAAATCCTCCGCGTTGATCTCAATGCACATCTTGATGCGCAAATCGTCGACGTTGTCGACGTCCCAGGCGCTCGCGTGACAGACCACCTCGCGGTCTTTCGGCTTGACGAAGAGTGAGCGCTCCCAGAAAGTTTTCGGAAGGGGTTCGAAGCCGAGCGACGTGAAGAAACGCTCGCCGTAGCGGACCATCTCGAGTTCATCGACCTTCTTGTCCTTGAGACGGGCGGTGAGGTCGAAACCGGGATCGCCGTCCTTCGGGGCCACGAGCGGCTCGATGTTCCCCCACTGCTGCGCCCACATGTTGCCGAGAAGGTGCGCGGGGATGGGACCGGTCTCCGGCACCACGTTCGGGCCGTAGGTCTCGCGCAGGCGTTTGCGGACATAGGCATGGAGGGAGAGATAGAGCGGCTTCACCTGCTCCCACAGACGATCGACCTCCTTGGCGAAGGCGTCGGGCGGCATGTCGTACTTCGACCGCCACAGAGCCCCGGTGTCCTTGAAGCCGAGCTGGCGCGCGCCTTTGTTTTGCAGCTCCACGAAACGAACGAAGTCCTTCTTCATCGGTCTCGCGATGGCATGCCAGCCCGCCCAGGCCTCCTCGAGTTCCCGAGGATCCCGCGACTTCACGAGGATGGACGAGAGCGCACCGAGGTCCAAAGACTCTTCCTTGCCGTCTTTCAGCTTCCGGACATACTTGCCCTTGCCGTAGGTCCCCTCGAGCCGGGTCTTGAGTTCCGCCACCTCGCCGCTCTCTTTGGCACCCGCAGGCGCGGGCGTGACCAGGGCGACCTTCAGCAGCTTCAGTTTCCGCGCGATGTCGGGCGCGGTCTTCACGCCGTCGAAGGTGGCCGCTTTCTTGGCCGCGGTCACCGCGGCTTCGGTGAAACGTTGATTCGCTTCCTGCGAGATCGCTTCCGTGTCGTGGGTAATGTTCGTGGACATCACCCAATCGGCGCGGGAGGCCGTGTTCGCGAGAAGAAGCAGTTCCTTCTCCACCTTGTCGGTGAACGCTTTGGCTTCGGCGGCGGTCTTCGGTTTGATGGCCATGTCCTGTGCGGAGGAAGAGGTGGAGAGAAAGAGGGCGAGCGCCCCCATGAAAAGGGTGCTTCGGGAACGATTCATCGGGGACCTACTTTCGGCTCGGGTTGGCGAGCATCGATTCGAGAGGGGCGCGGATGGTCTCGAGGCGGGCGAGGAGCAAGGGCGCCTCGGCGGCGATCGAAGGCGAGGAGACATTCGCGCGGACGTTCTCGGCGCCGGCATCGAGGGCGGCGCGACAAAGCGCCATCGCGGTCCGCACATCGCTGGCGGCGTTTGGATTGCCGTGAGCCAGGGCCTGGGCGGCGGCCCGCAGGACTTCGGCCGAGCGTTCACAGGTTTCGAGCGGGACATCCGTCGCCTGACGCATCGCGGCCGCGATCGCGGCGGAGCGCGCGGCCTTCTCTTCGTCGCTGGCCTTGGGCAGGCGGTACGCGGCGGTCACCGCGTTGTAGGCGTCGGTGTCGAGATCGACGAGTTGCCGGAGCCGGCCGCCCGCCTGGGCTGCCGAGGCCTTCGCGGCGTCGAGCTTCTCGCGCTCGTCCGGGGCGCCGGTGCGGGTTTTCGGAAGGCCCGCGACCATCTCCACGAGAGAGGCGGCAAGAGCGCCGGCAAGCGCTGCGGCGGAACCGCCGCCCGGTGTGGGGTCCTGGGAACCTAAACGGTCGAGGAGGTCGGTAGTCGAAAGGGATAGTAGTGGGGTCACGGGGTTGCTTCGTTGGCTCGCTTTGCTCGCCTGCCTCGCAATGCCTCGCTATTGGCATTCGATGGCTCGGCAGATTTTGTGGATTAGGACATCTTTCCGAGGATTTGTTTGGCGATGACCATCAGCTGCATGTTGGACGTGCCCTCGTAGAT
>CAZBTT010000547.1:506-3666 GCA_964494295.1 uncultured Acidobacteriota bacterium | reverse complement strand
CGCAAGATGGCCCTCCACATCCACGTGCCCGAAGGGGCCATCCGGAAGGACGGTCCGTCGGCCGGCATCACCATCGCAACCGCCCTCGTCTCGGCCCTGCAGGGCGCCCCGGTCCGCCACGACGTCTGTATGACCGGCGAGATCACGCTGCACGGCAAGGTCCTGCCCATCGGAGGTGTGAAAGAGAAGCTCCTCGCCGCGAACCGGATCGGAGCCACCACCGTGATCCTGCCGCGGGAGAACGAGAAGGACCTCGCCGACGTGGCGGAGGAAGTGAAGGCCGCGCTCACCATCCACCTCGTCGATTCCGTCGATCAGGTCTTCCGGATCGCCATCCTGCCGACCGGCGGCACGCCCGCGGAGGTCGATGCACCCGGCGCTCCCAAAGCGCCCGCGGCCCCGCCCGTGACGCACTAGATCCCCCGACCGAATGGCCAGAACACCCAAAGCCGTCGAAGCCGACGAGCCCGAGCCGAACCACGTTCCTGAGGGCGAGCCGGTCGAGGCTCCGGCGACGGGGCTCTTCTCGTTCGGTGACTTCACGACCCTGCGCCGCGCCGACCGGCTCGCGCTGATCGCCCTCGGCGAGGAAAACGGGATCGCGGAAGCTCCGGGCCTTCCGCGCGAGGAACTGCTGCGAAGGCTGTTGCGGATCCGCTCCCACAGCCCCATCCCCCTCACTTCCTCGGGCGTTCTCGCGGCGACGAAGGAGGGCTACGGTTTCCTCCGGGGCGCCGAGGTCGGCTTCCGGGCCGAGACCGACGACATCTACGTCTCGCCCTCGCAGATCCGCCGGTTCTTTCTGCGCACCGGCGACCGCCTCTCCGGCATCGTTCGCGCTCCTCGGCACGCGGAACGCTTCTATTCCTTTTCCCGGATCACGAGCATCAACAACCTCGACCCGGATTCAGCGCGCGACCGCATCCTCTTCGACAACCTCACGCCTCTTTATCCCCAGCATCGGCTGCACCTCGAGACCACGCCCACCGACATGACCGGGCGGATCCTCGACATGATGACGCCGCTCGGCAAGGGGCAGCGCGGCCTCATCGTGGCCTCGCCCCGGACCGGCAAGACCGTGATCCTGCAGAACCTCGCGAACTCGATCGCGACGAATCACCCCGAGGTGACCCTGCTGGTGGTCCTCATCGACGAGAGACCGGAAGAGGTGACCGACATGCAGCGCAGCGTCAAGGGCGCGGTCATCGCATCGACCTTTGACCTCGACCCTCAGCGGCACATCGAAACAGCGGACATGGTGATCGAGCACGCGCGGCGGCTGGTCGAACACGGTCAGGATGTGGTGATCCTTCTCGACTCGATCACTCGCCTCGCCCGCGCCTATAACAACGCCATCGGCAGCTCGAACCGAACCCTTTCGGGCGGCCTCGATCAGTCGGCGCTGCTGCTTCCGAAGAAGTTCTTCGGCGCGGCGCGCGCCATGGAGGAAGGCGGCTCACTCACCATCATCGCGACCGCGCTGGTCGACACCGGCTCACGCATGGACGACATCATCTTCGAGGAGTTCAAGGGCACCGGCAACTCGGAGATCGTCCTCGATCGCCGCATGATGGAGAAGCGCATTCTGCCCGCGGTGGACATCAACCGCAGTGGCACTAGGCGCGAGGAACTCCTCCTGGGCCGCGAAGAGTTGATGCGCGTCTGGGTCCTGCGCAAGGTCCTCTCGACCCTGCATCAGACCGACGCAATGGAACTCATGCTCGAGCGTCTGTCCAAGACAAAAACAAACGCGGAATTTCTAGATCAAGTGGCTGCTTCCTAGTCGTCTCGAAGAGGAAGCAGCCATCCCGAGGAGTCCGTCCGTCCGAAACGACGAGGGATCTCTACCGGAGATCCGATACGCTGGCTCGGTAGCGGTGGGCGGGGATCGCTTCGGCGGATGCCGTTCGATGACCGCCTCGCGACTGACGGCCTTACTTTCGTGCGGCCGTCAGAACACCACCCCCACCGTGGCGCGGATGTCGTTCTGGTTCTCGGTCTTGCCGCCCGCGACATCGAGCTTGCGGCGCAGATAGTCCGCACCCACGCGCATCTTGAGCGAGTTCGTGACCTTGAATTCGACGCCGCCGCCGCCATCGAGACCGAGGCCGCTTTCGGCGACCGAGATCGTGACGCCGCCGAACGGGCTGATCGATGACGAAGTCCGCACTCCGCCCGCCAACGCGTGCACGAACACACTGGCCGAGCCGATCCCCCGCTTCAGGCGGATTCCGCCCATGTAGGTCGTGAGGGTCGTGTCGCTCGAGGAGATCGTGCCCTTCTCCATGGAGAAGTCGCCCACGATCGACGCGAGGCCGTTGAGCCGGTACTCCGGCGAGAGGCGAAGTCCGTGGAGATTCCCGTCGTCGGCTTTGAAGAAGGCGTAGCCCGCGTACAGGCTGACCCTGCCGTCCTCCGCCTTCACCGGGGCGGCGGGGTCCTGGGCGCTCGCCGGAAGCGCGGTCAGGAGAAGAGCGGCGCCGACCGCACCGAGGAGACGCAACACGCTGACCGTCTTCATTTGGAGATTCCTTGATTTGCTGTGGAGGGCCGAGGGAGACCGGACGGACTGAAGGGTTGAGGGGTCAGGCGAGCAGGCCGACGCCGGAGCCGGGGGTGTAGCCGGGGAAGAGGGTTCCCATGTCGGTAAGGCCGAGGTGTTTCCGCGCTACCTCCGCATAGACGTCCCGGAAATCGGTGGTGGTCGCGAGGTCGCGGGTCTGATAAAGCTGCGAGTTCGCCAGACCCGGCCAGCGTCCGAGCAGACGCCCGCCGCGAACACTTCCGCCCATCACGAAAACCGCTTTCGCCGAACCGTGGTCCGTGCCGGCCGAGCCGTTCACGAACGCGGTGCGCCCGAACTCCGAGACGAGCATGACGACGACATCGTCCATCAGTCCGCCGAGGTCACGCGAGAAGGCGGCAAGCGCGCTCCCGATCCGGGGCAACTCGGTCTGGTGCGCCGCGAGCTGGCCCGAATGCGTGTCGAACGCTCCGCCCACGCTCACGAAAATCGTGCGCGTGCCGATCCCCGCCTTGATGATGGCCGCGGCCTGCCGGAGGGACGGTCCGATCGTGGCGGTTGGAAAAACCGCGCCGTTGGCCGGGGCCACGCTGAGCAAGGGCCAGGGCCGGGACCTGGCGAAAGCCCTCAGAGGCC
>CAZBTT010000547.1:0-496 GCA_964494295.1 uncultured Acidobacteriota bacterium | reverse complement strand
GGGGGGCGCTGCTGTGGGGGCGTTGCGGTCAACCCGGCGCGTGGGCGCGGGCCACCCGGTCCACGGGCGGGCGCACGCGCTGGTCGCTGGCCTCGGAGGCGTCCCGCCCGACCTTTCCGACCGCGTCTTCTCGCGCGCCATACATGCCGCGCAGCGCGGTTTCGGCCTCGGTGCGCCAGTTGGTCCCGACCTTGAGGTTGAACGTGGTCAGGTTGCTCGCGACGAGCACGGGCTCGGGTCCCATGAACGATCGCGGAAGCTGCGCCTGGAAGGCCACCGCCTCGGAGACGTTGCTGCCCGGGATCATCTTGATCGCCCGGTCGAGCCAGCCCGTGCTGGTGTTCTTGTTCCCTGGAGTGCCCGTCCCCATGAAGTCCTGCGCGTCGAAATTCGACCGGGTGAGGGCGTTGTTCCCCCCCGCGTCCCCCATCGCCAGTCCTCCTTCGTTCCCCAGCGGCCCCCGGCGCGCGCGGGGAGGGTTTGTCCCGAGAATGTT
>CAZBTT010000546.1:0-3680 GCA_964494295.1 uncultured Acidobacteriota bacterium | reverse complement strand
GGAGGAGGTGGGAAGGCTCCGTCTTCGGACCGGTCGCGACCGCCTTGGCGAGCGACGGCGGCGCCACCGTTCCCGAACCACCATCGTCGGCGCCGTTCCAGTGGCGGTCGGTGAGGACCGTTCCCGGCTTCACCCCCCCCATGGGGGCGCCCAGCCGGCGTTTGCCTTCGGGCGCGGTCGCGGTCACCGGAACATCCGCCAGTTCGCCTTCCGCGTATCCAACGTGATCGTAGTGAGCTCCGAAAGCGACGTAGGTGTCCTTGAGTTTCGCGTCGGAACCCTCGACGATACCCACCACGTTCCGGGTGAACTGCGTCCGGACGATCTCGTAATCCGTATCGATTCCGAAGGTCAGCGAAACTCCCTTGAGCGACGCGGCGGGAAGCGGCTCCTGGTTCGCCGCCTTCGCCTTGAGGTCCGCGTACTTCACGTCCGAACCGCTGAAGAGGAACTCGAAGAACTCATCCTGCGCGCTCACCGCCGGCGGAACTGGCTTGTCGAGCCGCTCGGCCGTGGTGAAGTCCGGAGTTGGAAGGGGCGCCCCGAAGCCTCCCCGACCACCGGCCGGAGGGGCCGCGGGAGACGGACTCGGCGAGGGCGAGGCCGAAGCAGCCGCGGGAGGACCGAACATCGACGGCATGGGCGGGCCGATAGTGGCGACCGCCTTCATCACGTCGGTCCCGTAACGCGGCCGGCCGCCGAGAAGTCGGCGGATCGCAGGCGCCTCGGCGCCCTTGGGTCCGCGGGGCCCGAGGAAGACAATCACCTTGCCGGCGACATTGCGGCCCGCGTAGTCATCGAAATTGAGGGCCGGAATCGACGCGCCGTAGCCGACGAATTCGACCTCGTTCGCGGAGAAGGTCCGCTTGCCGCCCGCGTTACGAGGGAAGGAAATTCCCTCCCCATCCTTGAACGTCCTGGTCTGCCCGTTCACCGTGACGCTGACCGTGTTCCGGCTCGTAGCCTTGACGCCGCGAACCGCGACCCGCTGGAAATACGATCCGTTGTCGCCGCCGGGCTTCACGCCCATGGCCTTGAGCTCCCCCGCGATGTACGCGGCCGCGAGGCCCAGACCCTCGGTAAAGGTCGCTCGCCCTTCGAACTCGTCGGAGGCGATCTGGGTCAGCCAGACCTTGAGGTCGGCCTCGCTGATCGAACCGGCGCCCCCGGAGGCGGCTCGCGCGGCGGGCATGGAAAGAGCCACGAGCGCAAAGGCAGTGGCGATGCCCGCGGCAAATCGGCGGCGATTGGACGATGGTTTCATGATGTCTCCGGGAGAGGCTTTTGTGAGGGGACCGGGGGCGCCGGGTCGTTAGAGCTGGCGAGCAGTGGCTTCGCAGCTTGAAACCTCGAATTTGCCCGGGGCCTCGATGTTCAGCGTGCTCACCACACCGTCGTCGACGATCATCGAGAAGCGCTGGGACCGGGTCCCCATGCCGTGCTTCGAGGCGTCCAGTTCAAGGCCGATCTGTTTCGTGAACGCGGCGTTCCCGTCGGCGAGCATCAGGACCTTCCCGTCTGCGCCCTGGGACTTGGCCCAGGCATCCATCACGAAGACATCGTTGACGGCGAGGCAGGCGATCGCAGCCACGCCCTTCGCCTTGAGTTCCTCGGCCTGCTTCACATAGCCGGGCAGATGTTGCTTCGAGCACGTCGGGGTGAATGCGCCTGGAACCGAGAACAGGACGACCTTCTTCCCGGCGAAGACCTCCGCGGTGGTGAGGGGCTTGGGACCGTCGGCAGTCATGGTGGTGAAAGTGGCTTCGGGCAGGCGGTCGCCGACCTGGATGGACATTGTTGAATTGCCTCGTCGTTGTGGAAAAAGCGGAAGGCGCACCTGTTTGGTGCGCCTCGGAACGACGAGATGATATCCGGCTTGACCCCCGCGCGCCGCGGAGGCCATGTCTAGACGAGGTTGGCGGGGACGGCCCCCTCCTGCCTGGTGAAGTGGCGGTAGGCGAGGTACCCGAGAGCCGCCAGGCCGCCCGCCACGATGACCGCGCGGATCACCCGCATCAGGCTGATGAACCACGCAATGCCGATACCGAGGGCCGCCCACTGGACCCACCAGTCCCCGGGCGAGGTCATCAGGTTGATGACCACGAGCATCGCGAGAATCATCGGCCCCGTGATCAGGAACTTTATGGCTTTGAAGGTCTTGTAGCCCGGGATCACTGAGGTCATGAGTTTCTCCTTACCGTTATGAGAAGAAACGAACTTCCCTGTCCAAAAGTTCGAACCCCGTCGCGCCGTGGCGCCGGTCCTACTGCTCCGGTATCAAGGTTACGGCGCCGGAAACGTCCGCGGTGTTGCCCCGGATCTGGTTCGTGCCGAACGAAATCAGCGCTCCCGGCGACCCGGGAGCGAGGCCCAACCCGATCCAGTTCCCGAAAACCCGAGATCGCGCGAGGCTTGCTACGCCCGGTCCGTAGACCTCCACTCCCTGGAAGTTGAACGCGAACTCGGACCGCTGCACGCTCACCGAGCCCGAGGCCACCCGCAGGCCCGCGAGGAGATTCCCGACAAAAGCCGAGTCCCTGACGGTGAAACCACCCGCCAGCGCATCGATACCCGCGCTGTTCCGGAGGAAGCGGACCTCTTCCACGGAAACGCGGTTCAAGGCAGCGCCCCCAGCGTCTTCAATCCCCGTGCTGTTGGAAAGGAATGTCGAACTGACCACGCTCACATGAGCGCCAGCCGGATTGCTCAGCTTGAGGCCGACGCCGCAGCTATCGAAACTCGTGTCTTCGATCGAAAGCGAATGCGCGGCGGTCAAGGTCACGCAATCGGCCGCACCGACTCCCTTGAGGCTCAGCCCGCGCAGCGCGACCCTCGCACCGGGGGCGTTCACCGTGATCGGGTGCCGGATGAAGGCAACCGTCCCGGAGGGCGAAGAGATCTTGACGCCGTTCAATATCGATATGGGCCCGGTCGCGTAGTCGCCGGAGTCGAGGACGATGACTTCCCCGTCGTTCGCCAGCTGCGGCAGCGCGGCCGCCAGGGTCCGACAGGGCGTGGTCTGGCCGGAGCAGACATTTCCGTCATTGCCATTCACCGAGACGAAGACGCGGGCCGGCGGCGGCGCGTCATCGTTGGTGATCGTCCCGACACCGAGGCCGTCCAGGATAGTTATGCCTGACGGGGTTGAGAGGGTCACATGGAACGTTTCGTCGGGCGCCGAGGTCGTGTGGCCCGCCCCCGAAACCTGGAAGTTCTGCGTTGTAACGCCGGCCGCGAAGGTGATCGTGGTCGGGCCCGCGGCGACGTAGTCGCTCGCGGCTGCCGCACTCCCTCCTCCGGTGGCGGCGGTGACCGACACCGCCTGCCCGCTCGCCTCGGACAGGGTGAGTGTGAAGGTTGCGGTGGATGTGCCTGCGTCGCCCTCAAGGATGGCGACGTCGTTGATCGAAACGCCGGGGGGCGGATCAGTGTCGAGAATCGTCCCCGTACCGGACGCATCGGCGATCGTCGAATTCGTGGCCCCCGTGAGACCAACCGTGAACGTCTCGGTCGCCTCGCTCAACGTGTCGGAGTTCACGATTACGGTGAACGTGGCGCTCGTGGCGCCCGGAGCGATCGAAAGGACGGTGGGGCTTCTGGGCACGAAGTCGACTCCCGACGTCGCGCTGCCGCCTGCGGTGGCCGCGGTCACGTTGATCAGCTGGCTGCTCGGATTCGAA
>CAZBTT010000545.1:0-3681 GCA_964494295.1 uncultured Acidobacteriota bacterium | reverse complement strand
GAAGTACATCGCGATGAACGTACCGAGGATCGACGTGGGAATCGCGAGCAGGATGTTGAGGGTCGAGGTCCACGAGCCCAGGAACAGCCAGCAGACGAAACTCGTGAGAATCGCCGCCATCACGAGGGTGAACAGGATCTCGTGGATCGACTCCTCGATGAACTTCGTCGAGTCGAAGTTGATCGCCAGGGTGACTCCCTCGGGGGCCTGCGCCTGCAAGGTCTCGATGCGGGCGCGCACGTCGTTGCCCACCTGAACCGCGTACGAACCGCGGATCTTGCGGATGCCGAAGCCGAGCGCGTTCTGGCCCATGGCGCGCTGAATGCGCCGCTGATCCTCGAAACCGTCCTCGACCACGGCCACGTCGTTGAGGCGGACGGGCGTGCCGTCGCGATACGTGATGACGAGGTTGCGGAACGCGGCAAGGTCGATGGCTTCGCCTTCGGCGCGCACGTTCATCTCGCGTCCCACCCCCTCGATGCGGCCGGCCGGCATCTCGATGTGCTCACGCCCGATGGCGGCGGTGACGTCCTGGACGGTGAGGCACTGGGCCTCGAGCCTCGTCGCGTCGAACCACACACGGACGTTGCGTTCGCGATAGCCGAACTGGATCTCGCCCACCCCTTCCACGGTCTGGAACGCGGGCTTCACGACGTTGCGCGCGTAGTCGGCGAGGAAGGTGGGGTTGCGGTCGCCCGATATGCCGACCCACATGATCGGCTGGTCCTCGGGATTGTTCTTCGAGACCGTCGGCGGATCGACATCGCGCGGGAAACGGCGGCCGAGCTGCGCGACCTTGGCCTGGACCTCCTGAATCGCCGCATCGATGTCGCGGGAAAGATCGAATTCAACCGAGACGTTCGCGGAACCCTGCCGGGACGTCGACGAAATCTCCTTGACCCCTTCGATCGAGGTCATCGCATCCTCGATCACGTCCACGATATCCGTCTCCATGACCTCGGGCGAAGCGCCCTCGTAACTCACGGAGACGCTCACCACCGGGAAGTCGACGTCGGGGTTCTGGCTGATGCCGAGGCCCTTGACCACACCGCCCGCGCCGGAGAACGCGATGATTCCGAAGCCCATGAGACCGAGCATCAGCATCCAGGCGAAGACGTGATTGCGGATCGAAATATCCGCGAACGTCATGCCGGTGGCGATCTGTTTGGGATCTTCCTGAGGCTCGCGCCCGTGGGCGTGCTTGTGCTCGTCGGTCGTCTTTTCGTTTTCGCTGGTCATCGGCGGCCTCCGGGGTTGGTGGCAGGCGTTCCCGAACCCCCGGGCGCGCTGCCCCCGGTGGTCACCGCGGTGCCGTTGGTGATGCGGTCGGAGCCCTCGTACACGATGATTTCGCCGGCTTTGAGACCCGACAGGATCTCGACGTTGCCGCCACCGGTGCGGGGGCCAAGTTCGACCGGGCGGACCGTGACCTTGCCGTCGAGGATGGCGAAGGCGATGAAGCCGCGGTCACTCGCCTGAATGGCGGTCTCGGGAACCACCATCGCATCTTTCTTGCTGTCGCTCGGCAGGGCGACCTCGGCGAAGAACCCGGGCTTGAGGACCCCGGGATTTTGAACCCAGGCGAGAACCTCGACCTGTCGGGACGCGGGATCAGCGACTTCGCCGACGTGATAGACGCGCGCGATGAACTCCCGATCTCCGGTGGCCGCGACCTTGAACTTCGCCTCCTGACCCTTCATCACCCGCAACGACTCGGTTTCGGAGACGCGGAATCGAAGCTGGAGCCGGGCGAGGTCGACAAGGGTGGCGAGATTGGTGCCCGCGCGGACGAACGTGCCGGTCGCGACCAAGCGTTTGTCGATCACACCGCCGTGTCGCGGTTTGACCCAGGCGCGGGAGAGGTTCTGCGCGGCGATATCGCGCGCCGCTTTGGCGGAGGCGACTTCGGCGGCAAGGCGTTCATTGGCGGTGCGGGTCTGATTGAGGTCTTCAACCGAGACGAGGTTCTCTTTGGCGAGGGCCTCCCGACGAGCAAGGGTCGCGGAGGCTAGTGCGCCATCGGCCAGGGCGCGCCGGTAGTTCGCCTCGGCGCGATCGGCTTCGAGCTTGTAGCGATCGGGGTCGATCAGGGCGATGACCGTGTCCTTGGTGACGCGGTCGCCCTCCCGGAACTTGACTTCGGTGAGAACACCATCGACTTCCGCCGTAACCTGGACCAGGTCCTCGGCTTCAAGACTCCCGACCGCCTGGATCCGGTAGGTGACCTGCTGGACCAGCACCGGGCCCGCCTTCACGGGAATGGCCGCGCCGCCGCCACGTCCCCCGGCTCCCCGGCCCGGACCCCCGGAACCCGGGCCACCACCCTGGGCCGGTTGAGCGGACCCACGGCTGCACGCTGTAAGTGCCGTGGAGACAACGAGAAACATCACCAAGAGACGCAACCTGCGCATGAGCCTGCCTTTTCCTTCGAGAATGCAAGGAGCGCCGCATCCGCACCCCGCCTCAAACCGTCAACGTTCCGAGAACCCCGCCATTCTCTCAGAGGACCGCCATTGGACTTTGACTCTACTTCGGTGACTCTGGTTGAGCCGATCAGGGATTTTGACGCTCGAAACCACTTTTGGGACGGGGGAATAGAATTCGCCCATGTTCGACTATTTCCGCGTGCTCGATACCCTCTCCGCCGAAGATAAAGACATCCACAAGGCGGCCCGCGATTTTGTCGACAAGGAGATCATCCCGCACGTCCAGGGCTGGTGGGACAAGGACACGCTGCCTCGCGACCTCATGCTGAAGATGGGCGAGATGGGCTTCCTCGGTCCGACGACGCCTCCGGAGTATGGGGGCGCGGGCGTCTCGAGCACGGCCTACGGTCTCATCTGCTACGAACTCGAGCGCGCCGACTCGGGTGTCCGTTCGAGCGGCAGCGTTCAAGGCAGCCTTGTGATGTTCCCGATCCTCGCCTACGGCTCGGAAGAGCAGAAGAAGAAGTACCTGCCCGAGCTGGCGTCGGGCAAACTCGTCGGCTGTTTCGGCCTCACCGAGGCGGATGGCGGCTCCGACCCCGGCGCCATGCGCACCCGCGCGGATCGCGATGGCGATTCGTACGTCATCAACGGCTCGAAGATGTGGATTACCTCGAGTCCGGGCTCCGACATCGCCATTGTCTGGGCGCGCACGTTCGAGAACAAGGGCGATGAAAGCACGATCCGCGGATTCCTCGTGCCCATGGACACGAAGGGCGCGTCGGCGCCCGAGACGAAGAACAAGATGAGCCTGCGCGCCAGCATCACCGGCGAGATCGTGCTCGAGGATGTGCGCGTCCCCGCGAGCGCGATCCTCCCGAAATCGGGGGGCTTGAAGTCGCCGCTGGGCTGCCTCACACAGGCCCGCTACGGCATCGCGTGGGGCGCACTGGGCGCGCTCGAAACCGTCCTCACCGCTTCGATCGAGTACACCAAGACCCGCACGACTTTCGGAAAGCCGATCGGCGCGCGGCAGTTGATCCAGGACAAGCTCACACGGATGGCGACGCAGCATTCCCTCGGACTGTTGATGGTGCGCCGGCTGGGCGAACTCAAAGACGCCGGGACGATGGGCTACACGCAGGTGAGCATGGCCAAGCGGAACAACGTCCGCGTGGCGCTTGAAGGCGCGCGCCTCGCCCGCGAGATGCACGGCGGCAACGGCATCACTACCGAGTACTCGATCATCCGCCAC
>CAZBTT010000544.1:0-3690 GCA_964494295.1 uncultured Acidobacteriota bacterium | reverse complement strand
CCCGCGCCGCCGGCGTAGTCGGCGCCGTGCCCGGCCGGACGTATCCGGTGGTGTTATCCCCCTGGGCGCCTCCGGGGCAGTACACCGTCCGGCTGACGGTTGGCGGTCGGCCTTACACCCAGCCGCTCACTCTCCGCCTCGACCCGCGTGTGAAGACGCCTGCCGCGGACCTCGAGCGCGCGGCCACGCTGTCGCGCGAGATGTATGACGGTGCGGTAGCCGCGAACGCCGCCTATCTGGCCGCCCGGGCTCTTGTCGAAAAGCTCGAGGCCACAGGCCCGGCGGCAGCCGCCTTGAAGGCGGAGGTTGAATCGCTGGCGCCCAGGCCCCGCCCGTCCACCCCGGGTCCCTTCCCAGGGTCTCCCGTTTCCTCAAGCGCGCCCACTCTCAACGGTGCGAGCCAGAGCCTGATGAGCGCCGCGATGGCCATGCAGGAGGCGGAGGCGGCGCCCACCGCGCGCCAGATCGCGGCATGCGATGCGGCCCGGGTGCTCCTGAAGGACGTGATGGCGCGGTGGAACGCCCTGCGAAGTCGCTGATCCGCTAGGCGACCCGCTTCTTCAGCACCAGCTTCGACATCGACGGCTTCGACTTGTAGATCGGCATCTTCGCGATCTTCTTGAAGACCGGCGGCTGAGGCGGTTCGAGACCGGTCTCGGCCTTGCAGTTCTTCAGGATCTCGGCCAGGGGCGGGCCCATGTCGAAGGGCACGGCCGGGCCGCGTTTCGAAGCGATCTCCGCGCGGAGCTTCTTCGTGGCTTCTTCGTCCACCACGAAAGTCTTCGCGTCGATGACCACACCGTACTCGTCGTGCGCTTTCTGGGGTGACACGAGTCGGAAGCGAACGTCCTTTTGCACGCGAGCGGTTTCGCGGGTGAGCGGATCGCCATAGCCGCCCGCTCCCCAGGTCTGACAGAACAACTCGTCGCCGGGGAAGACCTTGACGTGGTCGCATTTCGACGGCACGTACTCGCTCGAACCATCCACGCGCTTGCGCCACTTCTTACCGCGCATGGCCTTCGAACCGCCGTTCACACCCCACTGATAGGTGAGCCAGCGATCGTCGTGGATCGAGACCTCACCCTCGGCGAGGAAGTGATACACCTTGAGCAGGCCGTTGCCGCCGCGGTGATAGCCGGCCCCGCCTGAGTCGATGACCGACGTGTAGGCCTCGACGCGCATGGGGTAGTACGTCTCCATGAGCTCGGCGGGCTGGTTGGTGAAGAGAGGCCACATCGCGTGACCGTCCATGCCGTCCGCGAAGGGCCGCGCGGGGATGCCGCCGAAACCGATCTCGAAGGCGTTGAACCACTTTCCTTCCGCGTCGTAGCCCGAATAGATCATGTGCGGCGACGATCCCCATCCAGCGCCGGTGAGGAACTGCGGCGCCTTCTTGCACAAGGCTCCGCCGAGGATGTCGAACTGACGTCCCAGCAGGTGCGTTCGGCAGGACAGCGCCGCCGGGTGATGCGGCTTGAGCATCGTGCCCTCGGGGATGTGGATATCGACGAGCGGATAGAAACCGTCGTTGAACAGGATCCACGGGTCGTGGGTCATGATCAGGTAGACGCCGATGAACATCTTCAGGAGATGCTCATTGAGGTAGTAGTTGATCGGGCCTTCCGATTGCGGGTCGGTGCCGGTGTAGTCGAAGTAGGCCTTCTCGCCCTTGCGCCAGATCGTGACCTTGACCTTGTAGGGGCCGAACCCTCTGCCGTCGTCGTCGACGTAATCCTCGAAGTCCTGCGGCTCTTCGGGAATGACCTGGGAGATGAGCGCCTTCATGGCGTTGTACGTGCGCTGCATCAGGGCCTGCGTGCCCGCGAGGTACGTGTCGGTTCCGAAACGCTCGCACAGGTCGCGGATGCGCTGCGCTCCGGTGCGGCACGCGGCCACCAGCGCCATGAGGTCGGCGCGGTTCATCTCGGGCTGACGGACGTTCGCGAGGATGATGTTGAGCGCGACGTCGTTCAGGATGCCGCCTTCGTACAGCTTGAAGGGCGGGATGCGGAGCGCCTCACCGAAGATGGTGGTGGCGTCGGTGGGGAGCGACGAGGGCACGGGGCCGCCGGTGTCGTTCTGGTGGCCGAACATCGATGTCCATCCCACCAGGCGCCCCTTGTAATGGATCGGCATCTGGATCAGCCAGTCGTTCAAGTGGCTGATCGTGCCTCCGCACATGTACGGGTCGTTGGTGAAGATGACGTCGTTCTCGTCGATGGAGTCGGGGAAGTGGTTCTTCAGATCCCCGAGCCACGAGCCGAACTGTCCGACCAGCATCCGGCCTTCGGGGTCGGCGATGATGGGGAACTCGTCGTGCTGCTCGCGGATCGACGGCGACACCGACGTGCGGAACAGGGTCGCGTCCATCTCGTAACGCGCGTTCTTGAGCGCGTTCTCGATGACATCCATGGTGATGGGGTCGATCTTGACCTTCTTGGTCTTCCCCGCGGCCTTCTTCGATGACTTATGGGACTTCTTGTTTGCTTTAGCCATTGTCTTCAAGCCTCCTTACTTCGCGGGGTAGATGAGGATGTTGGAGTATTCGTCCACCACACCCTTGTGTTTGGGATGGATGAGCGTCGTCGAGTCTTCCTCGAGGACGATCGCGGGGCCCTTCACCACGTGGCCGGGCGAGAGCTTCCCGCGGTCGTAGACCTTGGTGTCCACCCACGTCCCCTTGAAGTAGACCGCGTGCGACCCGGTCAGGGCTTCCTTGGGATCGGGTTTGCCCTTCTTCTTCTTCGCGAGCTTGATCTGCTTGGTCTTTCCAATGCCAATCGCGCGCAGGTTGACGATCTCCACCTCAACGTCCATCTTGAACTGGTAGAGCCGCTGGTGGGTGGCGTGGAACTCCTTCAACAGCGGTCCGAAACCCTTGAGAAGCTTGTCGGGATTGACCACAATCGGCAGCTCGTAGCCCTGACGGTAGTAGCGCATATCGGCCTCGTAACGGATGTGCTGGGCGTTGCCGGTGATGCCCTCCGACGTCAGCCAGTCGGAAGCCTTCTGGCCGAGTTCCTTGATCGCTTTCACGACGTCCTCGGGCTGGGTCTTGTCGACGGTCGAGGTGAAGGTGCGTGTGAACTCGTTGCGGTATTCGGATGAGACGTCGCCGAGGGCGCAGAGGACGCCGGGCGCGGGTGGAACGATGACGGGCCATGAGCCCATGATCGCGCCGAGCGCGTTGCCGTGGAGCGGGCCGGCGCCGCCGAACGCGACGAGAGCGAAGTCGCGAGGGTCGTGGCCGCGTTCCACCGAGACGAGGCGCAAGGCGCCGCACATCGACTCGTTGACGATATTGATGATGCCTTCCGCGGCCGCGTGCACTTCGAGGCCGATCGCGTCTCCGACTTTCTTGACCGCGGCTTTCGCCTTCTCGACGTCGAGTTTCATCTTGCCGCCGAGGAGCTGGGGAGGCAGGTGGCCGAGAACGACGTTCGCGTCGGTCACAGTTGGGGCTTCTCCGCCTTTGCCGTAGCACGCGGGGCCGGGGTCGGCGCCTGCCGACATCGGTCCGATGCGGAGCGCCTTGGTGAGCGCGGGAACGTGAGCGATTGAACCACCGCCCGCGCCGATCGTGCGCACGTCGACCGAGGCGACCTTGATGGGCAGGACGGTGTTCTGCGAGGCAAAGGTCGCGATGTTCGTTTCACGTCCGATCGAGGCCTCGCCCTGGTTGAGGGAGAC
>CAZBTT010000543.1:0-3697 GCA_964494295.1 uncultured Acidobacteriota bacterium | reverse complement strand
CACCACCGCCTTGGTGCTGGTGGAGCCGATGTCGATCCCCAGGTACACGTCATGGCGGACGTGCGGGGCGAGATGACGGTAGTGGTCGATCTCGAGGGGATGGGAGTGGGGCACGACCCGGCCGGTCCAGAGGTTCCTCTCGAGGCTGTCGAAGCTCGGGTAGTCCGAGAGGCGCAGTTCCAGCGGAGGGAACTCGCAAACCTTCTTCGCGGGCGCGTGGTCGATGATGTCGGCGGGCACGGCTGCGCCGGCCCGGATGGAGCGACGCTCATCGAGCAGCCTGAGGGCCGCTCCGACCGCGCCGTGGGCCAGAGACTCGTCGACTACCAGTTCCATGCCGAGGATGCTTCGCAGGTGGCGGACCACGGCGGGGTTTCGCGCCACTCCGCCCAGGAGCAGAAGCGGCCCGTGGATCTTCTCGCCCGTGAAGAGGGTGTCCACGATGTTCGTGGCGACTCCGCGACAGAGTCCGTCACAGATCGCCTCGAGGCTGTGGCCCTCCTGTTGCGCGTGCGCGAGGTCCGTCTTGGCGAAGACCGCGCAACGGGACGCGATGGGCGGAGGCGGGTCGCGGTTTTGCTGCGCGAGCGCGGCCAGTTCGGGCACGCCCGGCAGATTGAGCCTTCGCGCCTGCTGATCCAGGAAGCCGCCGGTTCCCGCGGCGCATAGCGGATTCGCCTTGAAGCTCAGGTAGGCGCCGTCGGCATCGAACCTGACCAGACCAAATCTCTCGCCGCCCACAACCAGAATCGAGCGGCATTCAGGATGCCTCCGCCTCGCCGCGGTAATCAGGCAGATCTGGTTGTCGATGCGCCCGTCGGAGCGGATGAACCCGGGCGTGGACGTCGTCGCCGCGACCGCCCGGATCCGGGTGAGGTCGAGCTGGCCGAGGATGCGCTCGAGGCAGGCCTGCACCTGACCGTGGTGAAACTCATAGAAGCTGCGAACGACCTCGCCCTGCTCGTCGACTTCCGCCGCCGAGAGCGAGACCGCGCCGGCGTCTATACCCAGGATGCGTTCGGCCTGGTCCTGATCCTCGGGAATGCGCCCCACCGGCAGGGCAAGGACGATCGCATCGTCGCCCTTCATGTGAACGCTCTCCGCTCAGAGCGCCGCCTCCCGCGATTGGGTCGGGGCGATTCCGGGCCGATGTTCCTTCCCGGACGCGACCTGTCCCCGCACGGTCAGGACCGCGCAGTTCGCGCTGCGGATCACCTTCTGGGCATTGGACCCGGACAGCAGGTGCTCGATCATGCCGTGGCCCTGGGCTCCGATCACGATGAGGTCGGCCCTCTCGTCTTCGGCGACCCGGACGATCTCCTTGTACGCCGGGCCCGCGCCCAGTTGGGTGGTGACGTCGACGTCGACAAATTCGCGCCTCAGGGCGTCGACGGCCCTGCTCAGACGTTCCGAGGCGGCGCGCTCGAGCTCGTTCAGCAGCGGCCCGACGTCCGGAACGACCATTCGATAGCGGGCGGCGCCCAGATCGGGCAAGTGTTCGATGGAATGAAGCAGGGTGACCTTGGCCCGAAGGCTCGCGGCCAGGGCGAGGGAGAAGCGGCAGGCTCGCTCCGCGTTCTCCGAGAAATCGGTGGCGCACAAAATGCGAGCGATGAGGCTCGGCGCCTCAAACGCCGGCCCTTCGGCGTGGCACACCGTCATCACCGGACACGGAAGGCGGTGACTGAGCTTCTCCGCCACCGAGCCGAGGAGAAATCGCTCGGCGCCGCCCCGCCCGTGGGTGCCCATGACCACGAGGTCCGCGGGCATCTCCGCGGCTGCGGCCAGGATCTCGCGCCACGGGTTTCCCTCCCGGATCTCCAGATCGTAGTCGATGCCCGCATCGCGAGCGGGGGCCATGAACGCTTGCGCATCGGTCTCCGCCATCTTCCGGCCTTCGACGGGGGGCGCGGCGGCCAGCATGGCGTCTCCCATGGGGTAGAAGCCCTGGATGACGTGAACCACCTTCAGACGGGAATTGAACTTCCGGGCGAGGGCGAGAGCCTGGCGCAAGGCCTGCGAGGAGAACCCGGAGAAGTCCGTGGGTACCAGAATGCGCTCGAAGGGCGCGGTTGCAGTGGTCATGACTTGACCTCCGCCAAAGACAGCTGCAAAGGACGTGCCGCAAGCGGTTCGCGGCTGCAACCATGGCTTCTCGCAGAGGTTCAAGCCGCCGGCGACGTGAGAGGCTCGATGCCCTGGTTCCGGCAAGTCGTGCGCGCGCTGGCCTCCGGCCCGCAAGACCTGCCTCCGCGGCAGGCGGGCTAAGAGCCATCCACCTCCGCTGCGCTCCTTCGACCGTTGGAGCGGGGACCCTTACGCCCGGCGCGCCTGCTCCAGCCGCCGCTGGACTTCATCCCAGTGCGCGTTCGCGAAGAACGCATCGACGTATCGCGCCGCCGCCGCGCCGAAGTCGATGTGATACGCGTGTTCGTAGAGGTCTAAAACCAGGAGCGGAGTGCCCATCACGGCGCTCTGGGAATGATCCCCCGCCCAGTAGTTGTGAAGCTCCTTCGTGTGCTGATTCCACGCGAGAACCGTCCAACCCGACCCACCGTAGAGGGACGCCGCGGTCTTGCGGAAATCGTCCTCCCAGGCTTCGACGGAACCGAACGAAGACTTGAGGGCCTCGGCGAGCGTGCCGCCGGGCCGTCCCGAGCCGCCGAGATTCGAGAAGTACAACTCATGAAGAACCATCGAGCCCCGGCGGATCAACTCCTCGCGTTTGAGATCGCCATAGAGGAAGGCGGGGGTGTCCTTGTCGGCCCGAAGCGCGGCCAGACGATCGCGAACGTTGTTGAGCGCGCGAATAGCGCCCGCGTAGTTGTTTTCCCAATGCGACTTCAGGAGTCGTTCTGACAGGCCCGGAATCCTGGCCGGATCGAAGGGCAGCGGCTTGATCTCGAAAGGCGTGATCCTCGCCGCCGGGAGCGGAGGGGTGGCCGCCCGCGCGAAGGCGGTCGCGGGCGCCAGTACCGCCACCGCGGCGAGTGCTTCTCTTCGGTTCGGGTTCGGGTTCATGGCCGGTCCTTGCTCTTGAGCTCGCTCAGGAGACGATTGATCCGCATGACAATCGCGTCGCGCGACGCCGCGTAGTTCTCCGACGCGGCCGGGATATCGGTCCACTCGTCCACCTTCACGCGGCTTCCCTTCGTCACGCTCGTCGCATCGATCCCGATCGAGATGACGCGCTCCGCGCCACGAAGGTCCAACTCCGAAAGAGCCGCCGGCGTGAAGCCTCCGACATTGAAGCCGTCCGTGCGCAGCTTGTCGGCAATTCCTCTCGGAACCGACGCGTCGGGGGCCACTCCCCTGGAAATGGCCCGATGCCTGAGGCCGCGCTCCGCGGCCAGCTTGTTGAACCACTGCGCCGCGATGAGGCTTTTGACCGAGCCGTGTTCGCAGACAAACACGATCGCCATCCCGCGTTTTTCGTCTCCCCCTTCGGCCAGAGGACTCGCCATCACCATCAGGACACCGATCAACGTCGCTCTGCGGAGTTGGGTCATGACCAAGTCTCCCACTTCGCCCAAGGGAGAGCTACCCAGGAAACAGGACATCCTGGTGCGGTCTCTCACCGAAACGCCGTACGTCAAGGACAGTTGGTTCGAATCGCCATTTCCGTCACATTGGTGACTGTGATCTCGCGCTGGCCGGCGGTGCGGGGCACGTTTTCGCGCCCCGCAAGATCGGGGTT
>CAZBTT010000542.1:2018-3706 GCA_964494295.1 uncultured Acidobacteriota bacterium | reverse complement strand
GAAACGCTCCTGGATCCTGAGCCCGATCTTCCCGGTCGCGGCCATGGTGCCGACCGCACCCCCGAACTCGCAGACGAGAACTCGTTTCTCACTTTCCGAAAGCCGCTCGCGCTGCCGCCGCACCTCGTCGATCCACACCGCGACTTTGTATCCGAGGGTCACGGGAATCGCCTGCTGCCCGTGCGTCCGCGCCGCCATCAACGTGTCACGGTGCTTCCGGGCGAGACGGATCAGCGCGGCCTCGATCCGGTCGAGGCCTTTGTAGACGACCCGGTACGTGGCCTGGATCTGCAGGGCCGACCCCGTGTCCATGATGTTCTTCGACGTGGCGCCCCAGTGGACCCATTGCGCCGCACTCTTCGGGAGGCGCGCGCGCAGGGCGTTCACGAGAGGAAGGACCGGGTTCCAGGTCTGGTCGAACTCGGCCCGCATCGCGCCCAGGTTGATGTTGCCGACTTTCGCGGCTTTCGCGATCGCCCGCGCCGCGCTCTTCGGCACGATGCCGCAATCGGATTCGGCGAGGGCAAGGGCCGCCTCGCAGTCGAGCCACGCCTGGACCATCGCGCGGTCGGACCAGATCGCTCTCATGGCCGCGGATCCGTAACGATCCTTGAGATAGAAGGAGTCGAAGGCCGAGGCGCCCGCCACATCGGACCCGGCCGGAGAGCCCATGGCTCCGAGGATTCCCGCCCCGGTTCTGCGCATCGTCATGCTTTGACCCTCGCCGGGGTGGCGAGGCTGATGAGATAGCCGATCACGAACACCGCGACCGCGCCGATGACGTTCCACCAGAGGAAGTGAATCTTCGTGGTGGTGGCCACGAAGGCCACGACGCCCATGCCGGCGAACAAACCCAGCGACGCCCCCGTGCCGTTGGCGCGTTTGGTGAGGATCGCGAGCATGAACACGCCGAGGATCGAACCATAGAAATACGAGCCGAAACGGTTCACCACCTCGATCGCGGAGCCGAGGCGTCCCGCCTGCATGGCGATGAGGACCGCGAAACCGCCCCAGAACGCGGTGAAGGCGCGCGAGAGCATCAGGTCGCCCGCGTCCGTTCCGGATCCGGGAGCGCGGAAGCGCCGCACGAAGTCGATCATGCTGGCGGTGGCGAGGGAGTTGAACTCGCCCGAGAGCGTCGACATCGCGGCCGCGAAGATCACGGCGATGACGAGGCCCACCGCACCCTTCGGCAGCTCGTTCAGGATGTAGGTGAGGAAGATGTAGTTGTTGTCGCCGTAACCCTCATCGCCCGTGGTCTTCTTGTAGACATTCACGACGCCTGCGCGCGCCGCGTTGAACTCGGCCTGGGCGGTGACGAGCGCTTCGGCATCGCCTTCTTCCCCCTGACGCCGCCGGTCGGCGAAGGCCTGGGCGGCGGCCTTGCGCGCCTCAAACGCCGCGGTGTAGCGCTCTTCGGCCGGACCGAGTTCGGGTGGGGCGGCCGCGCGCAACCGGGTTTCCGCCACCGGGTTGAAGAGGGCCGGGGGTTTTTCGAAGTGGAAGAACACGAACACCAGGGCGCCGGTGAGCAGGATGAGGAACTGCATGGGCACCTTGAGGAAGGCGTTGAAGAGCAGCGACAACCGGCTCTCCTTGAGGGAGGAGCCCGAGAGGTAGCGCTGAACCTGGCTCCGATCGCATCCGAAGTACGACAACATCAGGAACAGCCCGCCGATCAATCCGCC
>CAZBTT010000542.1:0-2008 GCA_964494295.1 uncultured Acidobacteriota bacterium | reverse complement strand
GCCCCAGACCGTGTAGGGCGTCTCCAGGCTGGTATCGAAGTTCATGACGTTCAAACGCCCGTTCGCCTGCGCGAGGCCAAGGGCGTCGCGAAACGAGAAGGTGTCGGGCAGATTCCAGATCGCGATGAACAGGCACAGGAAAATGCCGAACCAGATGATTCCCATCTGCACCACGTCGGTCCAGATCACGGAACGGTTGCCGCCCTTGAGGACGTAGAGGATGGTTCCGCCCGCCATCAGGAAGATGGTGGTGGTTTCGGAGAGGCCGAGAATCGTGGCGAGCACGATCGAGGGCGCGTAGAGAGTGACGCCCACCGCCATGCCCCTCTGGAGCAGGAAACACAGGCTGGTCAGGGTGCGGGTCTTGAGGTCGAACCGGCGCTCGAGGTACTCATAGGCGGTGAACACCTGCGCCCGGTAGAAGAATGGCACCAGGGTGATGCACAGGATGACCATGGCGAAGGGCAGCGCGAAATACACCACGAGGAAACGCATGCCGTCGCTGTAGGCCTGAGCCGTGGTGGAGATGAAGGTGATAGCCGAAATTTGCGTGGCCATGACGGAAAGGCCCACCGCCCACCACGGCATCTCTCGCCCGGCCAGGAAGAAATCGTCGATCTTCCGGTTGTTCCGGCCCACCCAGTAGCCGAGCACGACGATGCCGATGAGATAGACGAAGAGAACGACCCAATCGAGTGTCGACATCCCGGGCGCGCGCCTAGTAGGAGAACCGTGAGAAGAGGTAGATCAGGATCATCACCACCACGTTGGCGATGATCACCGCGGCATAGATCCCGCGCCAGGAGCCGAAGATCGGGACGCGCCCGGTATCGGAGTTGTCGTCGCCGGTAGGGACCATGTGCGGCGATGTTACCTGCCGCGTCCGGCTCGGCCCTCGCTTCGGACCGAAGGGCCAGGGTCGCGCCCGGCATTTGTTTTCATCTACAATTCCGGGCCGAGAGAATCCTCCATGGTCACGGGCTTCAATACCGACGTCAAGTACAAGGGCGTGACCTACCACGTCCAGACCGAGGACAAGGGCCCGACCACGCCCATGGTCCTGACCCTCATCTACAAAGGCGGCGAGATCCTCGGGGCCAAGCGCTTCCACTACAAGGATGTGCCGGAGGCCCAGGACGACAAGGGCCTCGCCAAGCTGATGGAAGACATTCATGCCGCGACCATGAATGAAGTGAAGCAGGGCCGCTACGCGCCCCAGGACGACAAGACGGTGATCGAGGATCTCTCCCTCGACCAGCTCGTCCTCGCCTATCTCGCCTCGCGCGCGGCCGCCTCTCCGGCGCGCTGAACCTTTGCCCGACCTCGCGGTCACGGTGAACGGGATCGCGACCGCGTGCCCTCGGGGCCTCTCGGTCGATCAGTTGCTTGTCCGGCTCGAGCTTCCCCCCGACCGGGTGGCGGTCGAGCGAAACCGCCAGATCGTTCGCCGGGATCAGCGCGCCCACGTGAGGGTCGAGGACGGCGACACCTTCGAGATTGTGACCTTTGTTGGAGGCGGCTGAGGCGTCCCCCGATTTCAAGGTCCCAACCCCCGTTCCCCGGGCTAAGATCCGGCTGACAGTCCGTTGCTCACCATGAGAGGACGCTCCCCATGCCCTATTTCGAACTCGATCCGTTGCTCAACAAGATGCTCGACTTCGCGCCGGGGATCTCCGACTTGAACCTGTCGGTGGGCCGTCCCCCCCAGGTCGAACTCGACGGCCAGCTCAAGGCCGTCGACTACATGGGCATCGACAAGCTCTCTCCGTACCAGACCGAGCAGATCGCGATGAGGCTCATCGCGGGCAAGCGGGATGTGGCGGACAAACTGGTGAAGACGGGCTCCACCGACCTCTCCTACTCGCTGTCGGGACGCACCCGTTTCCGCGTCAACGTCTTCGCTCAGCGCGGCACGTTCTGCGTGGTCATGCGCGTCATCCCCAGCAAGATTCCGACGATCGAGCAGCTCGGCATCCCTCCCGTGCTCGGGGACATCGCGCACGAACGC
>CAZBTT010000541.1:0-3713 GCA_964494295.1 uncultured Acidobacteriota bacterium | reverse complement strand
CCCAGCCCGGGCGAAATCTGGAAGAATCAGATCCTCGAAAACCTCGAACGGGTGGCGGACTCCGTCGAGGTCCTGGAAGGTCCCGGCACGGCTTCCTGAAACCGGAGGGTCGGCGCCGGGACAGACCTATAGAATCTCGGTCCCTTGACCTCGGACAAGCCCTCCGCCGATCGTCTCAACCGCGGACAACTGCTCGAGCTCTACTACTTCCTCAAGCTCAACCGCGGTCTCGAGGAGAAGCTCTCGAACCTGTATCGACAGGGCAAAGTCGTGGGCGGCCTGTACCGGAGCCTCGGCCAGGAGGCATGTTCGGTGGGCAGCGCCTACGCGCTCGAGCGCGGCGACGTCTTCACACCGCTGATCCGCAACCTCGGGGCCATCCTGGTGCGCGGAGGTTCACCCCACGACATCTTCTGCCAGTACATGGCGAAGGCCGCCTCGCCCACGCGCGGCCGCGACCTCAACGTCCATTTCGGCTGGCTTTCACCCGAGGGTTCGATGCCTTCGGTCATCTCGATGCTCGGCGACATGATCCCGATCCTCACCGGCGCAGTCATGGCGGAGAGAATGAACGGTCGGCGCACCGTGGCCCTCACCTGGATCGGCGATGGCGGAACCTCCACGGGAGCGTTTCACGAGGGCCTCAACTTCGCCTGCGTGCAGAAAGCGCCGCTCGTCCTCATCGTGGAAAACAACGGCTGGGCCTACTCGACGCCGACCGCGCGCCAGACCGCGAACACACGCTTCGTGGATCGCGCGAAAGCGTACGGCTGCTTCGGCGAACAGGTGGACGGCAACGATGTGCTCGCCGTCTACGATGCCACCCGCGCGGCCGTGCAGCGCGCGCGCCAGGGGGAAGGCCCGACGCTCATCGAAGCCCTGACCATGCGCATGAAGGGCCACGCGGAACACGACGATATGAAGTACGTGCCCCAGGAACAGGTGGACCGCTGGGCCCAGCGCGACCCCATCGCTTTGTTCGAGAAGTTCCTGCTCGGCAACGGTGTCGCCGCGGCCGACCTCGCCGCGATCGCCACGCGAGTCGACGAGGAACTGGTCACGGAGCTCGCGAGTGCCGAGGCCTCGCCGATGCCGCCAGCCGATTCCGGAATGAGCGACGTCTACTTCGATTCGAAGGTGGACGACCCCACACCCGAGATCGTCCTCCAGGCACGACGAATCCGAGAACGGAAAAGCTGATGGCGGTCCTCACCTATCTCGAGGCCATCCGGCAGGCCATGGAACAGGAGATGGAGCGTGACTCGCGCGTCTTCATCCTCGGCGAGGATGTGGGTACTTACGGCGGAGCCTTCCGGGTGACCCAGGGTTTCCTCGAGAAGTTCGGACCGGAGCGGATCATCGACACGCCGATCTCGGAAACCGGCCTCATCGGCGCGGCCATCGGAGCCTCGCTCTTCGGTATGCGGCCGATCGCCGAACTGCAGTTCATCGACTTCATCGCCTGCGGCTTCAACCAGATCGTGAACTACGCGGCCAAGAGCCGCTACCGCTGGGGCGGCGGCGTCCCCATCGTGATCCGCGGGCCCGCGGGTGGCGGCGTTCACGGCGGGCCGTTCCATTCGCAGAATCCCGAGGCGTATTTCATGAACGTCCCGGGGCTCAAGATCGTGGTCCCCGCGACCCCAATCGACGCGAAGGGTCTCATGCTCGCCGCGATCCGCGATCCCGATCCGGTGCTCTTCCTCGAACACAAGTTTCTCTACCGGCGTATCCGCGAGGATGTACCCGAAGGCGACTACACCACCCCCATCGGCGAGGCGAAGATCGCGCGCGCAGGGGACGACGTCTCGATTCTGACCTACGGCGCCATGGTTCATTCCTCGCTCGAGGCCGCGGAGATCGTGGCCGCCGAGGGAGTGAGCGTCGAGGTGCTCGACCTGCGCACACTGCTTCCGATGGACCGCACGCGGATCCTCGAAACCGTGAAGAAGACCGGGCGGGCTCTCATTGTCCATGAGGCAACGCGCACCGGCGGACCCGGCGGCGAGATCGCGGCCCTTATCGCCGAACACGCCTTCCTCCATCTGGACGCCCCGATCGTCCGGGTGGCTCCGCCCGACACCCCTGTCCCCTACTCTCCGCCGCTCGAGGAGTTCTTCCTGCCCAACGCCGCGAAGATCGCCGAGGCGATTCGCGCCCTGGCCCTGTACTGAGGCAGGACAGCGGTTGCAGATAGACTATGCAGTCCCGATTCCCTTCTTCCTTCGTGTGAGGTAACAATGACCGACGTGATCATGCCGCAGATGGGCGAATCCATCGCGGAAGGCACTGTCACCAAGTGGCTCAAGAAAATTGGAGATTCCGTCAAACGGGATGAACCTCTTTTCGAGATCTCCACCGACAAGGTCGACGCCGAGATTCCGGCACCCATCGCGGGCGTCCTCACCGAGATCCTGATTCAGCCCGGCACAACCGTGGAGGTCGGCACTGTCGTCGGCCGTATTGGCGTGGCCGGGGCCGCGATCGCGACGCCCGCCCCTGCTGCCCCTGCCGCCGCACCCGCTCCTCCCGCCCCGACCCCAGCGCCGGCCGCCCCAACGCCCGCACCCGCTCCCGTCCCTGTTCCGCCTCCCGCAACCGCAGCGCCCGCCGTCGACACGTATTCGGGCGGCAACTTCGTACCGGAACGTCCACGCGAGGGCATGACCACCGGAGAACTCCGGATGGCCCGGAGTTCACCCGTGGTCCGCAAGATCGCGCAGGAGTACGGCGTCGACATCAATGAAGTGCCCGGCACCGGTCTTGGCGGTCGAGTGACTCGCGAGGACATCCTTTCCTACGTCGAGTCGCGCAAGAGCGCTGCGATCAAGCGTGATGCGCCGGCGGTTCAGGCGGCGCCCGCATCGATCGCGCCTCCTGCCGCCCCAGCGCCTGCTCCGATTCGCCCACCCGTGACACCTCCTCCCGTGCCCCAGGTAACGCCGCCGCCCGTGCCGCGGATCCCGGCCGCCGCCGCGGCGGCCGTCTCCGAATCCGGCCCGGCCACGCTGCGTTTCACCACCCTCCCCGGCGGCTCCCCGACCCTCGTGCCCGCCCCTGTGACACCGCCCGCGCCGCCGGTCCCACCGGCCCCGTCCACCCACACCGGCCCCATCGCCGCCGCCCGCGGCACGGGCCGCGTCGAAGTGGTCCCCATGTCGCCCATCCGCAAGAAGACCGCGGAGCACATGGTGATGTCGAAGCGCACGTCCGCGCACGTGTCCACGGTCTGGGAAGTCGATATGACGCGCGTGGCGATGCTCAGATCGAAGTACAAGCAGACCTACGAGGAGCGGAGCAACGTCAAGTTGACTTACACGCCGTTCATCGTGAAAGCCACGATCGACGCCTTGAAGGCGTTCCCCATCCTCAACTCGCGTGTCGACGGCGACACGATCGTGTATCTCCGCGACATCAACATCGGCATGGCCGTGGCGCTCGACTGGGGCCTCATCGTCCCGGTGATCCATGCCGCCGACGAGAAGAATGTCCTCGGTCTCGCCCGCATCGTGAACGATCTGGGCGAGCGAGCGCGTATCAAGAAACTCAAGGTCGATGAGGTTCAGGGTGGGACTTTCACGATCACCAATCCGGGCTCGTTCGGATCGCTCTTCGGCACGCCGATCATCAACCAGCCGCAGGTCGCGATCCTCGGCGTGGGAACCATCGAGAAGCGGCCGGTGGTGCGTGAAGACGCGATCGCCATCCGCACC
>CAZBTT010000540.1:0-3729 GCA_964494295.1 uncultured Acidobacteriota bacterium | reverse complement strand
GCCTCGAGCCTGCTACCCTTCGCCGACGAGCGATGCGCATCCTGTTTGTCCAGCCCTCCCTGCGGCCGCCTGGCGGCGGCAACGGCGTCGCGGCCTGGATGATTCAGGCCCTGCGCGGCGTTCACGACGTCACGGTTCTCACCTGGGACGCGGTTCCGCTCGAGGAGATCAATCGGCACTTCGGCACGGAGCTCCGGCCCGATGATGCGCGTTTTGTGCGCCCACATCCCTGGCTTGCTGACGCCCTGCGTCATCTGCCGACGCCCGTGGATCTCCTCAAGACCGCGCTGCTGATGCGCGCCGGTCGAGTTCGAGCCCGCGCCTACGACCTCGCCATCAGCGGCAACAACGAGGCCGACCTGGGCGACCGCGCTCTGCAGTACATCCACTACCCCAGGTATCAGCGACCCCGGCCGGACGCGGACGTTCGTTGGTTTCACTCGCCCCTCGTGCTCAAGGCCTACTACCGCTTGTCCGACGCCGCCTCCGGGATCTCATTCGAGCGCATGCGCGCGAACCGGACCCTTGTGAACTCCGACTGGACCGGGCGTCTCGTAAAGTCGCTGCATGGGATCGACACGATCACCCTTCACCCGCCGATCAGCGCTCCCGACCCTACGGACTGGGATCGGCGGGAGAGCGCCTTCCTTTGCCTCGGCCGGATCTCACCGGAGAAGGAACTCGAGAAGGTGATCGCGATTCTCGACCGCGTCCGTTCCCGCGGCCACGGGGTCACCCTCACAATCGCCGGCGGTCGCGGACCGGCCCGCTACATGGAGACGATCGACGCGCTGGTTCGAGCACGCGGGGCCTGGGCCCGGCTGAAAGTCGACGTGGATCGCGCGGAGTGGAATCGTCTCATCTCGACGAGCCGATACGGCATCCACGGAATGACCGAGGAGCATTTCGGGATGGCGCCTGCCGAGATGGTGGCGGCCGGGTGCATTGTCTTCATGCCCGGCACGGGTGGACAGCAGGAAATACTCGACGGGAACGCGAGGCTGCTCTACGCCTCGGAAGAGGACGCGGTCGAGAAGATCGATGCCATGCTCGAGTCTTCCCCACTCCAGGACTCAACGCGGGCCGCGATCGCGGCCAAGGGCGCCGCGCTCGGAGTGGAAGCGTTCTCCGCGCGTTTCCGAGCCATCGTCGACGAGATCGGACCGCGGTCGTGATGCGACTGCGGGACCGGCTGGAAAGAGCGGTGCGATCGCATCGAATCCTGGGACGCCTCAGGCGCGACTGGAGGCGTCACGGGGTCCTTGCCGCCCTCGACCGAACGAAGATCGCGGCGGAGCGAACCGTGGTCCCGTTCGACCTGAGCGCGGCACGTCCGTCGGCGGCGACGCACCACGCGATTTTTCTTCTTCAGGACCTCGATCGTTTCGACGCGGTCGCGCTCGACATAGAGCGCCTGACCGACGTCGATCCCCGCCTGCTGCACGCCTTGCCAACTGCATTCCGTTGCACCTGGATGGGCGCTCCCTTCGCGGTATTCGCGCGGGGAGCGGGGGCTTCTGGCCGCAGCCTCGAACACCCCCGGCTGCGGGATCTTCTGGACCGGATGGCGGCCCTCGAATCGCCCGAAGGGCGCGGGTTCACACCCCATCGTCCGGGCCCGGGCGGAGCCCCATCGGGCGCGAAGGTCGCGGTCGCGGTGACCACTTACGAGCGCCCGACGGCTCTCGCCCGCAGCCTCCCTCAGATCGTCGCGCTCGGCGCGCCGGTGCTGGTGGTCGACGACGGATCCAAGCCGGAAGCCGCGCTGATCAACCGCACGATCTCCGAACGAGAGGGAGCTTTCTATCTTCACCTCCCGGAGAACCGCGGTCTTCCCGCGGCCATGAACATTGCCCTCGATTTCTGGCTCGCTGATCCGCTGGTCGAGTGGATTTCTTACCTGCAGGACGATGTCGACGTCCGTCCCGAACTGCTCGAGGTCATGGGTTCGCTTCAGAACGCGGAGAGCGCCCCGCTCCTGACGGGATTCGACGCACCGGACCACCCGACGGTTTCGACGTCCGAGGTCGGGGCGCGGAAGAGCAAGATGAAACGAACCTCGCCGGCGGTGCATCTCCACGCGCATCGCGCCTACTGGACCTCGGTGATGCCGATCCCCTCACCGTACCTCGGGGCGCCCAAACGAGCAATCGGGGCGTCCCTCGAAGACTGGTGGATCACCTGCCACGCGCCGCACTCGGTCGAGCGTCGCGGCATTCTCCTGCCCTGCGTTCCCGGCCTGGTTACGACTTTCCTTTCGCATCGGGACGACTCGACCTGGGACAACCCCTCAGCCGGCTGATCCGGCGCTTTTCACGACCGGCGCCAGTCTTCGAAACGCCACCTCATGTTGGTGAGCCAGAGCGGGATGAAGGGACGCGCGGAGGCGAGGCTCCTTCGCGGAGCGAGCAGAAACCGACTCCAGGCCCTCAGCCATGCCGGCGACTTGTAGGGAACAGCCATTTCCGATCGCGGAAAGCCCTCGACCCACGCGCTCATCGCCACGGGGTGGGTTCCCTCGAACGCCCGCACTTCCCGATGCCTCTGCAGGTCCCTCGGAAACATGTCCTCAGGAGCGCCCACAATGCGGTCGTGGTAGAGGGCGGAAAGGGCTACGGCCCGGGCGTGCTTGGCGGAGTCGGCCCAGCCATAGTGAAAGACCCGCGCTCGCGCCCGCGCTTTGACCAGGCCCCTGGAGCGGGAACCTACGACCCGGACGAAACCCGCGGCGTCGCCAGACGACATCACACCCAGCCCGTTCCGGACCGCCCTCACCGCCCTTGGGTAGAACGTGAGCCAGTCGTCGTTGATCAGGTGAGGCGACGTATAGAAGTGGAGATAGTCGAAGACGAGTCCTTCCACCGGCCCGCGCGCGTGCCGCGAAAGGCTGTCCCGGAGAGGCGGAAGGTCGGCTTCGTGCAGCACTTCGTCGGCCTGCAGGTAGATGATCCAATCGCCCTGGCACCGGTTCATGGCGAGGTTCGTCTGCTCCGAAAGCGTGAGTCCTCCCCGAGGCGCGAGATCCCACTCGCTTCGGAACGCCCTGATCTTCGATTCCCCCAGCGAACACACCGCCTCCCATGTCCCGTCGTCTCCCTGGCCGACATTGACGATCAACTCGTCAACCACCGGAAGCAACGAGAGCAGGGATTCGCGGAACGGATAGCGGAGTGAAACCGCATTGTTGAGTATGGCGACGCCGCTCGTTCTTTGGCTCATCCGGTCCCATGCCCACTCTATGATGGCGGCCTTCGATGCTGGCCGCCTTCCTCGAACGCTATCGGCTGCTCTCCCCTTCCGAGCGTCGCGGATGGCTGCTGCTCTCCTCGCTCGCCCTCTTCACGGTGGGGATAGAAACCCTCATGGGAGGGCTCGTCTACTCGTCGATCGCCTACTTGAACCGTCCCGACACCGCGCAGTACAGCCCCGTCATGGGGTTCATCGTGGAGCGTCTCCCCGGCGAGACCTCGGCCCAGAAATCCATAGCGTTCCTGGTTCTGCTCGGGGTCGTGCACCTGGTTCGATCGGTCGCACAGATCGGCCTGGGCCGGGCGCACCTCCGCCTCGCCACCGGAACCGCCTATTCCCTCTCCTGCCGGCTGTTCGATCTTTATCTTGCGGCGCCCTACGCGTTTCACCTGCGGCGCCACTCCGCGGAACTTCAGGGCCACGTCTTCCACAACAGCGAGTACGTCCTCTTCGTTCTCAACGGGGGCGTGAATCTGGCCA
>CAZBTT010000539.1:0-3734 GCA_964494295.1 uncultured Acidobacteriota bacterium | reverse complement strand
GGCTGAAATGGGGCGTTCTCGAACGGGTTTCTCAGCAGGAGCCATTCCGTGCTGCGGAGCGAGCGCGAGCGCTGCCCGCAGGGCAGGGCGACGCCTGGCCACGAAGCAACCCCGTCCAGCCACTACCAACTTGATTTAGTGTTCCCACATGAGAGGAATCACGGACGACGTCACCACCGCCGTGCGGCAGATCCGTCGACAACCGGGCTTCGCGCTGGTGGTGGTTCTCACCCTCGGCAGCGCCATGGGCATCAGCACCGCCCTCTTCTCCGTGAGCGACCACTCGTGGTCGCGCGAATGGCCGGTGCCTCAGTCCGACCGCATCGTGGCACTGTCGATGCACGTGTCCGTGGCGGAGGTGCGCTACTGGGCGGATCACGCGACCTCCTTCGAGGGGCTGGCCGCGCATCAGATCGGTTTCTCCAAACACCGGCTCGAAGGACGCCGCGTCTTCTACGACTTCGTCACCACGAACTACTTCGATGTCCTTCGCGTCCCCATCGTGCTCGGCCGCCGGTTCGCGGACACCGACGAGCGCCTCGCCGGTACCGAGCCCGAGGCGGTGATCAGCTATCGAAGCTGGGAGGAACGGTTCGAACGCGATCCAGGGATTGTCGGGAGAAGGGTGCTGCTTGGAAGTTCGACCTTCACGATCAGCGGCGTCGCCGCCGCGGGATTTGAAGGCGGGGGCCCGCCTCTCCGCAGGCATCTTTGGTTCTCTCTGTCCGCTCGCGAAGCCCTTCAGATCGCGACGCCTCCGACGAAGGCTCCGGAAGAGAGGCAGCGGGAAGTGCAGATGTTCGGGCGACTCGGAGAGGGAGTGGATGTCACGCGAGCGAGCGCCGAGCTCCTGGCCTTGAGCGAGCGTTTCTGGGCGGAGCGGGGATTGAAGCCGGAGGCGATCGCCTTGCAGGGGGCGGATACCCCATCGCAGTCTCCGAAGAGCGCCCAGGCGACGGCGACCTACTACACGATGCTTCTCGCCATAGCGTTCCTCTGCATGATCGCCTGCGCCAATGTATCGAATCTCTTCCTCGCCCGAGGCCATGCCCGGCGTGGCGAGATCGCCGTGCGCCTCTCCCTGGGGGCCTCGCGCGGGCAACTCGTGAGACAGCTCCTGATCGAAGCGCTCCTGCTTTCCATCGGCGCGGGCATCCTGGGAATTGCTTTCGCCTCGGTCCTCCCCGCTCATTTCTTCAGCAGCGCGCCCGACATCTGGGAGATGATGCGGATCGGGTTCCACCTCGATGCTCGTGTTTTCGGGTGGACCCTGCTGCTCTCGACCCTCGCCTGCGCCGTGTTCGGTCTGGCCCCGGCGCTGAGGGTCACGGGTCTGCGGGCGAGCGAGATCTTGAAGGATACGAACGGCCAGTCGAGCCCGTCTCTCCGCACGTCGCTGACTTCAATGCAGGCCTTCGTCTCGGTGATGGCCCTGGGCATCGCGGGGCTGGTGCTTCGGAGCGACACCTTCGTTCAGGGGAAGGCGCTGGCCCAGCGCATGGAGGGCATGGTGATCGTTCGGCCCGTGTTCCCCAGGGAGTACGACGCGGCGCGGCTCAAGATCGCAAAGGCCGGACTCTTCGAGACCTTGGCGGGCGTCGCCGGTGCGGCGGAGACCGCAGCCGTCCGGGAGAACCCCCATGTGCCCGTCATCGGGGAGCGGGCGGATCTGGCCGTCTCGTCGGGCTACTTCGGCGTCATGGGACTTTCGTTTCTCGCCGGTCGTGCCTTCGATACGAGCGATCCCGCGGATCGGGTGGCGGTAATCAGCGAAACGCTGGCGCGGACGTTGTGGCCCGACGAGAACGCCCTTGGGAAGTCTCTCGTCGCGAGCACGGCGAACAGCGCGGCGAGAGAGGTGATCGGTGTCGTGCGTGACGCGAGTCCCGGCGAACTTGCCTCGTATGCGCCGGTCACTGCTGCCGATATGAACCTGTTCCTCGTCCGCGACTCGGAGTCCCGCTTTAGAGGACGCGCGGCGGAAATGGCCCGCTCGGTGGATCCGAATCTCCAGCTCGACATCACGGGGGGTGATCTCTGGCTCGCCCAGACCTCGCCGGGCGCCGTCCTCACCACTCGCATCTTCGGTGAGTTCGGCGCGTTCGCCCTCGCCCTCACGGCGGTGGGCCTCTTCAGCCTTTCCGAGTATCTCGTGCGTCAGCGCACCCGGGAGATCGGCATTCGAACCGCACTCGGGGCTCGACCGCGCCACATTCTGAGCGCCATTTTGAAACCGGCCACACGCTCCCTCGCGTCCGGCCTTGCGGCGGGCACGCTCGCCGCGATCCTCAGCGGCTTCCTGATGCGGCGCTGGGGCCTGCCGACCGGAGTCCACCCCCTGGACGCCACCAACTACGTCATGGTCGGGCTGCTCATGGTAGCCGTGGGTGTGCTCGCCATGGGCCGGCCCGCGGTCAAAGCGATGCGCGTCGAGCCAAGCGAAGCCCTGCGGTACGAGTAAACGAAACGCTACGGATTCAACAACACCGCCATCGTCGCGAACGGCGCGATTCGTCCATCCGTCATCGCCGTGTACATCACCTGAACCCGCGGGTCGCCCGTCGGCGTCAACATGACGAAGTCGTCGAGGTAGCCCGACTCCGTCGCGGTGAGTTCGCGGCCGGACGGCCAGACGAAGCGGACGTTGCGCGCGAGAGCGAGGGGCTCCCAGTCCTCGAACTCGACCACGTTCGGGTCGCCGGTGGCCGCGGCATCCGCGTAGGCGATACGCTTCGGGCCGAGCCAGGGAAGACGTGAGCCGGCGAGAACGCCCGTCATCTCCGTCGGGTTGCCGAAGTACATCTTGTAGCGGCCGCCGCCCTGGTGCACCGGCATCGGCGCCTGGATGTTCTCGAAGAGCTTCGGACAACCATTCGCCGCGTACTGCACCACCCAGCGAGCCCCGTCCCAAAGTGCGTACGCCGTGGTACGGGACGCGCGCGAACATGCGGTGGCGCCGCTCACCGTGATCACCATGAACGTGCCGGGCGTCTCGTGGAAAAGCCAGTCGTCCTGAAGCGGATAGCCGATCTTGAACTGGCGGGCGTCGGTGAAACCGGGGTTTCCGCCGGGATCGCTCGAGATCGTCACATCCAGCGTCGGAGCGCAGGGCCCGCCCGCCGAGTAATCGGCTGCGGTGGCGCACACGGTGGCGGGACCCTGGTTGAAGTCGCGACCGGTCCAGCCGTCCTGAGAGTCGATGTGCATGATCCGCGTGCGTCCGTCGGCGCCGAGCGCCTCGAAGAAGAGACGGACGGCGCCACTCCCGAGCGGCACGGCCTGGCCCGTGGCCACGTCGGCCACCAGCGTCGAGTCCGGGTCGGGTGACACCAGTCCGGTCTGCCCGGCCAGGCTGGTGAACCTGAGCACGCTCAAGGGATCGGGGGTTGCGACACCGTCGCTGACGCCAACCGCAAGGCCCTTCGTCGCCTGGGTCATGGGGCCGTAGTAGATCTGCACGCGGCCCCGCACCTCGGGCGGCGCCTCGGGACCGAAGCGGGTCGCGTGGATCTTCACGTTCCCGTCCGCGACGATTCGTGTCGCACTCTCGATCGCGTCGCCACTCGCCTGAATCTGCCAGATCTCCTCTTCGGTCT
Organism: uncultured Acidobacteriota bacterium; assembly: GCA_964494295.1. Taxonomy (GTDB): domain Bacteria; phylum Acidobacteriota; class Vicinamibacteria; order Fen-336; family JAGNNV01; genus JAGNNV01. Next base: position 138 of record CAZBTT010000539.1, on the reverse strand, counting down.
CCGTGGTGACGCGATCATTCGACGTCGCGGACACCGCGGAAGAACAGGGCGCCTCCAGGCCCGCGGTGAAGTCCGCCGCGAAAGTCCGTGCCCCGCGCCGGGCGTCCAACGCCGGCCGGCCCGGCGTCGGGGGACGCC
>CAZBTT010000538.1:0-3739 GCA_964494295.1 uncultured Acidobacteriota bacterium | reverse complement strand
CGCGGCCCATCGCCAGCTCGTTCTCGGCGCGCAGCCAGTCCTCCACGTCATGGCCCTCCTGCTGACCGCGCTCCAAGTACAACTCGTTGGCGCGGCGGGCAATTTGTTCGTGCGACGGGCCATCGGTCCGTTTCGGGACGTCGGTCTGATCAAGCGTCGACTCCGGTGTGGACGCCGGCTTGCGGGGCGGGATTTCTCTCACTACTTTGCGAGGCTGCTTCATGACACTCTCCTCTCTTTGCGTTCGCGGCAAGGCGCGCTAGTCTTCTTTTCCATCACGGTTGCCTGAGAAACTGCTGCGGCGACCGGTCGAAGATCTGAACGCACGACGGACAGCACACCGAATAGTCGGCGCCGCGGAAATGGACTTTCCAATGGGCGTCTTCCGAGCCCATTGCCTTGAGGAAGCAACCGTCGGTGTCAAAACACGTGCCTGACACTCTCACCCTGCACCTCGATCCTCTCGAGCTGCCTCATGCCACCGCTGTTCACCTGGGCGTAGACCTCCGTCTTCTTGGCTGGTTTCTTCATGCCTTCCAGCCGGCACCTGACGCGGACCGAAGGCGGCTCAGAAGGCGAGGCGTCGCTTGGGGTAAACGCGACGAAGTGGTCCGCGCCCTCCACAGCATGCTCGAAGCGGTACGTCCCGGGTTTGAGGATCCATTCGCCCAAGACCGTGGCGCCGGCGAACGCCACCGTCCCGTCCTTGCCAATCTTCAGCTTCTCTGTGTAAGGCCTCGCCGGTTCCGCCGACATGGTCCCACCATGCCCTGCATGCTGAGCGTGAACGGGCACGCTTGCCGGCGCCACGAGCAGCGCCACGAACGAACTGATCGCGTACGACAACTGATACCTTTTCATACTTCCTCCTGTTGAAGTCCATGGACCGAGACACGGCCACCTCCGGGCTCAAAAGACGACATCGTTCTCCTTCATTCCACCGCAGCCGTTGGCGGCGAAGGGCCGAGAGCATCCACCTCGGTTGCAGGCGTTTCCGGAGTACCCGGCTTTGTTCGTGACCCGTATCCACTCAAGCACCAACGCCTTCGTTTGCGCCGCGTCGTAGCCGAGGCGCGCGACTGCATGGTTGGCGAGGCCCCACACGGTCTTGGCCAGGTTGCACGGACAACAGCAGGTCGCGATCGAGTACTCCTTGCAGCAGGGAGCGGGGATTGAACCGAGAGCCTGCAGCTTGGTCTTCTCCTGCAGTGGAGTGAGCAGAATGGTTCTCGACCAGGCGATGAACTCCGGCGTCCGCGCCTTCACGTCGGCGAGATTGGGCCGTTTCGCCGGCTCGGTCTTTGTCGCGGCCTGCCCGACCGAAGCGAGCAGGACCGTCATCATCAGCACAGGTATCGTCTTCCGACCTATCCAAGTCATGTGAGACCTTCTTTCCATTCGTTCTTTCGTTCTTGTTTTCATCACCGCTCGGGGTTCACCCCCTCCGCGTGTTCGACCAGGTTTTCGGTTGGACACCTAGGGCGCGTAGCGAGTTCTGGATCTCCTCGGCGCAGCGCCGCTGGCACCCGTCAACTGGGCGGAGATAGTCCTCGCGATGCACGATATGCACCGTCAGCTCGACCTCAGGCGTCCACCCGCTCTCCGGCCTATGGTGTAGTGACGCATCCGAGGGTTCGATCTCGTAAGTCGTCGGGCGGTGCTCCTTCGGAAACGCGGCGAGTGCGATGGCCCGGAGTCTCTCGAAGACCGGACCGCAATTCTCGCAACCCGCGCTGGCATGGACCCCGGGCTCGTGCTGCCCGAAGAGGCGCAGCTCGAACCCCACGGTCGTCACCTGGTGTTCCGCCAACTCCTGAAAGGCCCCAACCTCCCATGTCACCTTGTGCCTCGAGACCCATTCCTTGATCGTGGCATCTGTTTCCATAACATTCTCCCTAGTCATTGGGCCAGGCCCGGGTTCGCCAACTCGCCACCAGCGTTACGAACGTCGAGAGCCGCGCCTGGCGCGCCGCGACGCAACGTGACGCCCGTGCCTGCGGCCACGTGCGCCCAGGCGTGGTATGGGATTCGCAGGAAGGCGACGCATGCATCGGGGTCGAACTGCGTGCCGCTCCCGTCCTTGATCTTCAAGGCCGCCTCTTCCCACGAGAGAGCTTCGTGGTACGGGCGATCCGTGGTCAGCGCGTCAAAGGCGTCCGCGACCGTGAAGATGCGGGCGGCCAAGGGGATCGTCGCTCCCGCGAGACCCTTGGGGTAACCGGCGCCGTCGTACCTCTCATGATGGGCCAGGATCAGCGCGCGGGCCGGCCGCAGCCACGCGATTTCACCCACCAACGAGGCCCCCATCTGAGGATGTCGCCGCATTGTGCTCCGCTCCTCTTCCCCGAGCGGGCCGGGTTTGAGCAGGATCCGGTCAGGAATCCCGATTTTGCCCACGTCGTGGAGCAACGCGCCTTGGGCAAGGCTCGAGAGGAATGCCTCGTCGTGAAGCCCCATTTCGCTGGCGATAAGAACTGCGTAGTCACGGACCCGCCGCGAGTGCCCTGCGGTGTAGTGCTCTCGCAGCTCCAGGGATCCGGCCAGCGCCGCGAGCGTCTCCTCGTGGGCCACGCGGGTCGTCTCCCGCGCCTCGCGCTCGTGGCGGAACAGGATGGCCGCGACAGCTCCGACGATCCAGAAGTTCGCAATCTCCGCCACCTGCCCCGCCTGGACCATCTCGAAACCACGCCAGTCCAAAATGATGTGGACCGCGAAGAGAGCACTCGCAGCGGCAGTGGCGACGAAGGCGCCCGAGGGGCCCAGCAACGCCCCGGCCATTATGATTGGGGCCAAGTAGAGCTTCTGCGCCATAAGGTGCAACCAGTGCCACCCGCTGGGCCCTACGGGCGTGATTGCGTGGAGCAAGCCCGTAAGAAGGAGAGCGCCCGCGATCGCTGCTCGCGCGGCACGCCTTCCCGGCACCTCACGCCTCCGATCTCTGGATGCTGGGCTTCACTTCGGAGTTCCACTTCCAAAGAAGGTAGACCGCCGGGTAGACGAGCAGCTCCATGAGGAACGACGTCGCGAGGCCCCCGACCATGGGAGCGGCCACGCGTTTCATCACGTCGGCGCCGGCGCCTGTGGACCACATGATCGGCATGAGCCCCATGAACGCCGCGGTAACGGTCATCATCTTTGGTCGCACTCGCTTGACCGCGCCGTGGATGATGGCCTCGTGCAACTCCGCCATGCTCCGGAGCTTCCCCTTCGCTTTCGCCTCGTCGTACGAGAGATCGAGGAACAGGAGCATGAAGACGCCAGTCTCGGCGTCAAGGCCCATAAGGGCGATCATGCCCACCCAGGCTGCGATCGAAACGTTGTAGTCGAGGAAGTACATGAGCCAGACCGCGCCCACTATCGAGAAGGGGACGGCCAGCATCACGATCCCGGCCTTCACGGTCGACTTCGTGTTCATATAGAGCAGGAAGAAGATCGTGAAGATGGTCAGGGGGACCACGATCTTCAATCGCTCGCGCACCCGGATCATGTTCTCGTACTGGCCGCTCCACTCCAGGGAGTAGCCGGACTTGAGGGTCAGGCCCTGCGCCACGGCCTGCTTCGCGCGCTCAACGTAGCCCCCGATATCGCTGACGCCCGTGTCGACGTAGACGTAGCCCGCGAGCAGCCCGTTCTCATTCCGGATCATCGACGGACCGACGACCGACTCGATCTTCGCGAGTTGAGCGAGCGGGATCTGCGCGCCGCTCGGAGTCATCACGAGCACTCCCTGCAGGCTCTC
>CAZBTT010000537.1:0-3740 GCA_964494295.1 uncultured Acidobacteriota bacterium | reverse complement strand
CCGCGGAGGGCGCGGGGTAAAGGGGGCCGGGGGGGCCTCCCCCGGGGGGGGACGGGGGCGGGAAAAGGGGCCGGGGGGGGGGGCGGGGGGTACGGCTTGGGGGCGGGCCACCGACGGAATCGCGAAGGGGGCGTGAAGCGCGATCATGGGCTTGGGCGCCGGGTCGAACCCGTCCGGTGACCCCGGAGGGGGGTACCAGGCCCGCGTCGCGGTGGTCACAAGGCCCAGGACGATCCAGAACACGGAAAGCGGCACCCACACCCCGAGCGTCGACGCGCCGAACGCGAACGGCGCGAGCAAGACGCTCGCCATGGCCAGCCCGGCGCTCAGTTCCGCGACTCGTTCCGCAGGTGGAGTCAACGCGCAGACTCCCTCGGCGTTTGCGCCTTCCCGAGCACGGTGACCTTGACGAGGCCTCCGCCCTTTGCGTAGGTCATTCGCAGGTCGAGCGATCCGTCCTCGTTGGTGTCGAAATCCTCCGCGGCAAGGTATCCGGGCCGATAGTCCCGGATACGGTCGATACGCCCGTTGTTGTCGCTGTCGATCCGGGCTTCCGCGAGGGCCCCCTTCTCGTAGACCTGAACGTGCTCGAAGTTCCCGTCGAGGTCGGAGTCCGTCTCCACGCTGCCGAGGAGTCCGGTGCGATCGTACGTGGCGATCCGGTCCGGCCGGTCGCCGATGCGCGCGGTGGCGGACCGAAGGCGCTGCCCCTCGGCTCCGAAGGTGTCCCAGCGGTCGACCGTCCCGTTGAAGTCGGTGTCGATTTCCTCGACCCGGGCGCCGCCGAATCCTTCGTAGGTGACGATTCGATCTGACACTCCATCCTGGTTGCGATCGACGACGCGACGGAGAAGAGCATGGGTCGACATCTCGTACGATGCCTGCTCGTACGGCAGTTGAATGACCCGCCGCTCCGACCCGTCGGGGGCAGGTTCCACGCGCCACATCGGCAGGTCCACGATCGTGGTGCGGGTGAACCCGGCCGAAGGCGCGGAAAAGGCGACCCCGATCAGCACGATCACGCCGAGAAGTCGCAGAGAACGGTTTGCGGGCGACATAAGGGGCGCGATCTTATTCGTCTTGCGTCTTCGCGGTTCGACCTGGCGGAGCTAAACTCCAATTCGGTTGAAACCAACTGCCTGGAGGCGCTCATGTCCAACCAAGAAAACTCTTCCACATCCGGCGTTCTGCTCTCCTTCGTGGTGGGAGGCCTCGCGGGCGCGGCGCTCGCCATCCTCTTCGCGCCAAGGGCGGGCCGTGAAACCCGCGAGATGATCGCCGATCGCGTCAAGGAAGGGGTCGACAAGGGTCGTCATCTAAAGGACGAAGTGGTCAACCGTTCGCAGCGTCTCCGCGAGGAAGCGGTTGATTTCATCGAGGAGCGAAAGGAACGCCTGGGGTCCGCGATCGACGCCGGGCAACAGGCCTATCGCGACGCTCGCGATCGCAGTTAGGGTCGCGCGCGCGGCACAGGGTACGGACCGACCAAGTGGGGAGAGGTGCAGGGATCGATGAATGAGTGGGCCGTCGTCTTCCTGGGAATAATGGCGCTGACCGCCCTGGTGCAGTGCGCCTTCGTCGTGTATGCAGCGCTGAGCCTCCGGCGGACGGGCGAGAGGGTCGAGGGCATCGCGCGGAACTTCGATACCGAGATTCGCCCCGCGCTTCAGGATCTCCGGCAGGGTGCAGCCAACCTTCGCGCGATCTCGGATTCCGGTCGTGAGCAGGCCGCGCGCGTGGAGACCTTGCTCGCCACCACCCTGGAGAACGTGGAGACCACGCTCGAAAACGTCCGGGCGCTGGTGGCGAAGCCTATCGCAACGTTGAGCGACCTGTCCGCATTCTGGGGAGGCCTGCGGCGAGGCTTCGAGACCTATCGCGGCTCGGAGCCGCGACGCCGCCAGGGTCCGCCTCCGGCTCGCCGGACCGAAGACTCCGACGAGCACATGTTCATCGGCTGATCGGTCTCGAGGTTCCAGCCATGCCCCGCACACGCCGCGTCGACGAATTCGTGGAGATCCTCCAGGGGTTCAACCCGGAGACGCTCACCAGCGCCGCCGTTCTCGATATCTGCTCGGACACGGATATCGATGATGCGTCCCTCTCGAAGTACGTGCATTGGCACGATTCGATGTACACGAGGAACCTGATCTACCGGAACGATCTGTTCGAAGTGATGGCGGTGTGCTGGCAGAAGGGCCAGAAGACCGTTCTGCACACCCACAACGGACAACTCGGCTGGATGATGGTGAATCGCGGAGTGGCCGAGGTCACGAACTTCAAGTGGAATGGGTGCAACGCTTCCGAGGGGCAGAATCAGAATGGGCTCGACTGCCTCGCCGGGGCCACCGAACTCGACCTCACCCGCGAAAGTGTTGAGCAATGCGGACGCAACGGGCACGTGAACACGATTGACCGCGTGCGCACGATTCATCGGGTGGCTGTGGTGGGAGAGGAGCCTGTAGTGTCGGTTCACATCTACTCCCGGCCGATCGAATCCTGCGTCGCCTTCGACCTCGAAACGCCCCGCTGCTACCGAAGGCAGTTGCGATACTTCAGTAAATTCGGCGATGTCGTGATGACGCCTGCGGAGGTTCTCTCGCTCACCGCCGCGGCTTCCTCCCCGGGGGCAGTCGTCCGTTCCTGAAGGGAGGGTGCATGGCCTCAAAATCCGCGGCGGGCAACCACCCTCGGTCTCGCGGGGCCGAGGTGCTTCTGGCGGCGGCACGCTGCATCGAGACGGATGTTCCGGCGGCGCTCGTGACGGTGGTCGGGTCGCAGGGGTCGACCCCACAGCGGCCCGGAGCGCGCATGCTCGTCTTCGCGGACGGTACGGTGAGCGGAACGATCGGCGGGGGATGCGTCGAAGCGGAGATGTCCCGGCGCGCCCGGCTCGCGATAGAGAATGGTCGGCCCAGCCTGACGAGTTATGACCTCACCCCGGAGCAGGCGGGCGAGGAAGGCCTGGTGTGCGGCGGGCGGATGGACGTTTTCATCGAGCCGCTCGAAGCCACGCCCGGCCTCGCGATCCTGGGCGCCGGACACGTGGCGCGCCCGCTGTGTTCTCTCGCCGCGCTCGCGGGATTCAAGGTCTCGGTTCTGGACGACCGTGAGAAGTATGCGACGGCCGAGCGATTCCCGGATGCCAACCAGGTCGAGGTTTCAGATTTCGAGTCGGCCGCGGCCAGGCTGCGGCTCACTCCGAGGTCGTTCGTGGTGGTGGTGACCCGCGGTCACCGGGGGGACGCCGCCGCGATCGCATCGTGTCTGTCGGTGCGGCCTAGATTTCTCGGCCTCATGGGCTCGCGATCCAAGATGGTGCACGTGTTCACCGACCTCGTCGAGCGAGGGTTCTCCTCAGAGGACCTCGCCTGCATCGAAACCCCCGTCGGAGTCGAAATAGGCGCGGAGACTCCTGAAGAAATCGCGGTCAGCATCGTGGCTCGGATGGTGGCGGCGCGGCGCGGAGTGCGGGCGGAAGGTATCCGGTCGATGGCCGCCCCTCTGCCCGGGCGGCTCGCCAAGATCGCGAGTCGGGGCACGACGCGGGCGTGAACACTGGACACGGACGCTCGCCGCAGTTGACGTGATCGCAAGTCCCCACCGAGAATAGGGACTTCATGAAGTGGCTCAACCCGCGCCTGCCATTGCTTTGCCTTGTCGCGTCCTTTGCGGCGGCACAGTCTCCCGACCCGGCCGCGCCGCGGGTGTCCGTCCGGATCAACGACCCGGCGCTGTAC
>CAZBTT010000536.1:0-3745 GCA_964494295.1 uncultured Acidobacteriota bacterium | reverse complement strand
GGCCGAGGCGTTCCGCTGATGGTTCCTCCGCGGAGGCGGCTACCCGCTCGCCCCGCAGTATCCACGCGGGGTGTTGCCTCAGTTCTACCCGCTGCGGTGACACGAGTATTACTCCCGCCTCACCTACAACGACGGCGCGATGATCCGCGCGCTACAGGTGCTGCGGGAGGCCGCCGCGAGCGAGGCTCCCTACACTTTCGTAGACAAGGATCGTCGCGCTAAAGCGGCCGACGCGGTGAAACGCGGCCTGGATTGCATCCTCAAGACACAGATCATCGAAGCCGGGAAACTCACGGTCTGGTGCGCGCAGCACGATGAGAAGACGCTTGCGCCGGCCTGGGCGCGCGCCTACGAGCCGCCCTCGTTCTCGGGAAGCGAGAGCGTCGGCATCGTGAGCTTCCTCATGGCCGTCGAAAAGCCCACTCCCGAGATCATCGCCGCGGTCGAGGGGGCCGTGGCCTGGTTCGGAAAGGTCGCGATGACCGGAGTGAGGGTCGATGAGATCAAAGGCCCCGACGGCCGCACGGAGCGCCGACTGGTTCAAGATCCCGCAGCGCCGCGTCTGTGGGCGCGCTTCTACGAACTTGGAACGAACCGGCCCCTCTATCTCGATCGTGACTCCGTTTTCCGGTACAACTTCGCGGAGATCGGTTATGAGCGACGAAGCGGTTACGCGTACCACGGGACGTGGGCCGAGCGCCTTCTGACTCGGGACTATCCGGCCTGGCGCGCTCGGCATGGCGCCGGCCACAAATTCTGATGACCTGCCCCCGCTGCTCCACTGAAAACGCTCCCGACGCTCTTGACTGCGGGTCGTGCGGAATCATCTTCGCCAAGTGGCGTCCGCCACGGGCGCGACAGAAGGTCGAGCCGGCGGACGCTCTCGCGCCCGTCGAAGGCATCGCCGGGCCGTGGGTCACACTCGCCAATCCGCCGCAGCCGCCACCGCCTGAAACCCTCGGCATCACGCACGCGGGGTGGCGGTCCGCCGCGATCGGCCTCGGGATGGCTTTCGTTCTGACCTTCTTTCCCTTCCTCTCCTTCATCCTTTCGCCCATCGCGATCATGGTCCACGAGATCGGCCACACCGTCGTGTTGTGGCTCTTCGGCTATCCCGCAATCCCTGCTTTCGACTTCGCGAACGGCGGAGGCGTCACGATGAGCGATCTCGAGCGCTCGCCTTCCGCGGTCTGGGCCTGGGCTATCGGGCTGATCGCTCTCGGCTGGTGGAAGAGGGAGAACACGAGAGCCCTGATGGCGCTCGGCGCGCTCGCCCTGATCTACTTCTGGATGTACAACTCGGTTCGCGAAACCCTCGCCATCACCCTCGGAGGCCACGCGGGTGAGATCGCCTTCGGTGCGCTGTTCTTGTACCGGGGTCTCACGGGATGGGGCTGCAAGATCGAGGTAGAGCGGCCGCTCTACGCCTTCCTTGGCTTCATGATTCTCTTCGGAAGCATCAAGCTTGGCCTGAACCTCCTCGGAAACACCATGGAGAAACACTGGTACCTGCAGGGCAAGGGAGGTATCGACAACGACCTTGTGACTGGCGCGCAGATCCTGAGCTGGCGGCTCGAAGGCGCGGCCCGCGCCTTGATCCTGTTCACCGTTCTCGCCATCCCCGCGAGCTTCGTCGCCGCTTCGATGCGCAAGCAGATCGGCGCCGTGGCCGAGGCGGAAGAAGAGGTTTGAGGGTCGTCAACTAGAATCCCCCCTTGCCCTGGGTCTACATGCTGCGTTGCGGCGATGGGTCGCTCTACACGGGGGTCGCGAAGGATGTCGCAACGCGACTGAAACAGCACCAGGATGGAAAGGGCTCGCGCTACACGCGCGCCCATCTTCCGGTGACGCTCGCGTGGTCTGTGGAGTGCGCCACCTGGAGCGATGGACTCAAGGAAGAGATTCGGATCAAACGCCTCGATCGTGAGGCCAAAGAGAAGCTGGTGAACGGACGCTAATGGCTGAGTTGTTGTTGAGTTGTCAGGATCTGGGGAAGTCGTTCGGCTCTGCTCCGTTGTTCGAGGGTCTCTCTTTCGGCGTGTTCGAAGGCGATCACATCGGCCTCGTAGGCCCTAATGGGTCCGGCAAGACAACCCTGCTGAAGATCCTTGCCGGGCTCGAAGAACCCAGCACGGGCACGCGCGCGGCGCGCAAGCGGCTTCGTTTCGGCTTCGTGGCCCAGGATCCGAAGTTCGATCCCGATCACACCGTCGAGCAGGTCCTGCGCGCCGCTCTCAAGGACAGCCACCTCGATCCCCACGAAGTCGACGTGAAGGTTGCGATCATGATGGGCACCTCGGGCTTCGACGACCCCGATGCGAAGACCGCCGTGCTCTCAGGCGGATGGAAGAAGCGCCTCGCGATCTCAGTGGAGCTGATCCGCGAACCCGAGTTGCTTCTGCTCGACGAACCCACGAACCATCTCGACCTCGAAGGCATCCTGTGGCTCGAAGATCTGCTCCCGCGTGAGCCGGAGGCGTTCGTCGCGATCAGCCACGACCGTTACTTCCTCGAGTCGATCACGAGCCGGATGATCGAGCTCAACAAGGCCTTCGCACTGGGCATGTGCGACGTGGCCGGCAACTACAGCCGCTATCTCGAGAAGAAGGATGAGCTGCTCGCCGGCCAGGCCGCGTATCAGGATTCCCTGCGCAACCGTGTGCGCGGCGAACTCGTGTGGCTCTCCCGCAAGGCCAAGGCGCGGACGCGGAAAGCGCAGGCCCGCATCGACGAAGCGGGCCGCATGCAGAGCGAGCTGGCCGACCTCGATCGCCGGTCGCAGAAATCCACGGTGGGCATCGACTTCGCGGCGACCGAACGTCGGACGAAGCAGCTCATCGTGGCGAAGGACCTGACCAAGAGCTACGGTGATCGCCCCATCGTCAAGAAGCTCGACCTCACTCTTTCCCCGGGCCTGCGCCTTGGCCTGCTCGGCGGCAACGGCAGCGGAAAGACGACGTTGATGCGAATGCTCGCGGGCACGGAAAAGCCCGACAGCGGCACGATCAGACACGCGGATGGCTTGAAGATCGTCATGTTCGACCAGCATCGTTCGCGGCTCGACCCCGCGGCCTCGCTTCGTCAGACGCTTGGCGCCACCGGCGACTCCGTCATCTTCCAGGACCGATCGATCCACGTCGTCGGCTGGGCCAAACGCTTCATGTTTCGCCCCGAGCAACTCGACACGCCGGTGAGCCGCCTCTCCGGTGGCGAGCAGGCCCGTGTCGTCATCGCCAAACTGATGCTCGAGCCCGCGGACGTCCTGCTCCTCGACGAGCCCACGAACGATCTCGACATCCCAACCCTCGAGGTCCTCGAAGAGAGTCTGCTCGAGTTCCCCGGTGCACTTGTTCTGGTCACCCATGACCGCTACCTGCTCGACCGCGTCTCGACGCAGATCCTCGCCCTCGATGGTCGGGGTGGTCTGACGCCCTTCGCTGACTGCGCGCAGTGGGAAGAGGCGCAGGGACGGGAGTACGTGCCGCCTCCTACCGCCACGGCCGCTGCGGTGGTCGCGGCTCCACGCCCGTCTCAGGCGACCGCGGCCCCGACGCCGGCCGCAAAAGCGAAGAAGCTCAGCTACAAGGACCAGCGCGAGTGGGATCAGATGGAAGCGAAGGTGCTGGAGGCGGAGAGCGCCCTTGAGGCCGCACAGGCGAAGGTCGCGGATCCCGCGATTGCTTCCGACTATCAGGCCCTGATCGACGCCAACCAGGGGCCGGCCAATGCCTATGGCGGCGACGAC
>CAZBTT010000535.1:0-3750 GCA_964494295.1 uncultured Acidobacteriota bacterium | reverse complement strand
GTTCGCGTATGAGCTCCGCGACCTGGTCGGGCCGGTCCACGTTCCGTTTGAAGAGGATCAACGACTGCACTCTGAAGTCGCGGATCAACCGCCTCGCGTGGTCGTTCGCGATATGCCCGTCGAAACCGGCCATGACGCGCGTGGAAGCGCGGGTCAGCTGTTCTCTTCCCATTGTCTTCCGCGGCTAGGCGAGACGCGCCTTGACTGCTTCGCTCACCTTCTTGCCGTCAATGATCTTGCCGGTCTCCTTGAGGGCGGCCATCGCCGCCTTCATCACCGCACCCATGTCCTTCGCGGTGGGCGCGCCCAGCGCGGTCGCGGCTTTGTCGACCTCGGCCCGGATTTCTTCGTCGGTCGCAGCGGCGGGAAGGAACGCGTTGAGGATCGTGAGCTCGGCCTTCTCCTTCTCCACCAGTTCGACGCGGCCGGCCTTGGCGAATTGATCGATCGAGTCCTGGCGCTGCTTGGCCAGGGTCTCCACGACCTTCTGGGCTGCAGACTCATCAAGAGGCGCTCGCTTGTCGATCTCCTTCTTCTTGAGTTCGGACTTCAACAGGCGAAGCGTCTCGACCCGCGGCTGGTCCTTCGCCTTCATCGCCGTCACCGTATCGGCGGTCACTCTCTCCATGATTGTCATGAAGGGGAGGTTATCAAGACGGTCAGGAGTTGGTGAGCAGGGCGCCACGCAGCGCGCGCGCCTCGCCGAGCAGTTCCTTGACCGCGGCTTCGACCGAGGCCGAGGAGGGCGACGCCAGGCGCGCATCCGCGGGATGATGGGCGGCGGAGCGGCTGTCCTCCGGATCGCCGAGCCCCGCCTCGCGGAACCTGCGCAGACGCTCGAGGATCAGGTCGCGGATCTCGACCGCATTGTCCACTCCCTTGAAGATCCCCAGATGCAGCGAGGTTTCCCCGCCATGCCCTTCAGCCGCGTGGGCCATGTCGCCCCCGCCCCCCGCCGATCGCACGTGCACATCGGCAAGACCAAGTAACCGCTGCACCGGCCCCTGTCGGATCTCCACCTGCTGGATGTTGGCGAAGCTCATGGTCGACTCCTGAAGGCTCAGGATTCCCGTGCGGATGCGGAGACTCCGGTCGGTGACGATGTACCAGTGCTGCTCGAACTCGAGCCGGACGATCGCGTAGGTCACCATCATCTGAAACCCGAAGAACACGATGGCGGCGAACTCGAGGAACTTGATCAACGGCATCACGAACGTCGGCATGCGGGCGAGGAATGCGGCGAGGGCAAGGTCGCGTCGTCGGTCCCGCTCGCGGCGCCGCTCCGCCCGCGTCTGCGCGGCCGAGGGGGAAGGTGCGGGAGACATCGAGGGTGTCGGACTGGCAGCGGCTGACGGGCTCGCGGCGGGAGTTGGAAGGGCAGCGCGCCGCCGCGCGTTCTCCACCGCCATCTCCATGGCGCCGAGGAAGACGAGCGAAAACCCGATGCCGACGATCGCACCCGCCTGGCCGACGAACCAGCGCAACAGGCGCAGGCGGTACTGGTTGAAGCCGGCGCGGAAGATCCGAACCGACCCGGGCGCGCCAAGCGGCGGCTCGGGTGCGGGGGGCACGCGCATCAGGCGCAGGACATGGGCTTTGACCCACTCGAACATCAGGCCGGGCCCTCCGGACGGGAAGCCTGCCGCGCCTCGAGCAAAAGGCGGGTCTCGCGCAGCTCAGCGGCTACTTCGCGAAGCGCGGCCGCGAGGTCCTCTGAACCCGCGGTCTCCGCCTCGGGCCGAACCGGTTTCGGCTGGTCGACCACGCCGCGCATCCGCGAGTAGAGGAAGTCGCGCACCAGCTCGAACTCCTTCACCCCCTCGATCGTCATCTCCGCGCCCGCATTGCCACTCGCGGTTTGAACCAGTACCCGGGCGAGGCCGAGCCAGCGCTCGATCAGATTGGACCGGAGGTGGATGTCCTGGATGCGCGCGTAGTTGATGATCGTCTCGCGCCTGAAGAGAATCCCCCAGCTCATCGAGATGCCCTCGTCGGTGAACCGATACCGAAGGGTCTGAAACTTGAATCGAAGAACGACCGCGGCGATCGGGAAAAGGAAGAGGAAGGCAAGCGAGGCGATCAGGTAGTAGGTCCACAGGTCCTTGTGGGGTCTGCTGATCGCAAGTACGACGGCGTCCTGTTCGCGGCTCGTCATTTCGCGGGAACCATAGCAAGGAGGCGCTCCACCGCCTCGACCGCGGCGTCGAACCTGGCCTCGTAGGCGCCCGCCAGCCGGACCGCCGGGGTGGCGCCATTCGCGAGCTGCTCGGTGAAACGGCGATCCATCCACTCCCGAATGTGCTCGCCATCGCGGAAGCCGTCTTGAACGAAAGGCACATCCGGGGCGGTGACGAGATACAGGTCCGCCTTGTCCCGCGTGCCGATGGCGTCGACCCGCGGATCGCGGCCCGAGTGATAGCGCTCGTTCCACGTGCCGGTCGCGAAGGCGTTGGTGTCGCAGAACAGAACTCGATTCGCCCCGCGAGCGGCCGCGTTCTCCCTCCGCTGCTGCTCGGTCGCGATCTCCACGAACTCGTCCGAGGACCAGGACGGCGGGGGGTCGGTGACCCTCAGGCCCGCGATCTTGCGCTCCCAGTGTTCGCGTCCGAACTCGGGTACCCACACGGTGTGGAAGTGTTCCGCGAGTTGCCTTGCGAGCGTCGTCTTTCCCGTCGACTCCGCGCCAATCACCACCACCCGCTTCACGAACCAGGCGCGCACGCACGGCTCCAGAAACTCCAAATGGTCGAGAGGCGCCGACCGGATTCGAGAAGCGCTGATCGGCACGACGAGGCGCTGCCGATCGACCATGACGTGACGCGCCCCCATGAGACGGGCGAACTCCGGACCGTAGTCCTCGCTGCTGAAGACGATGTCGGGAGCGCGGCCGAGGTGACGCAGAGTGAACTCCGCCCACTGCCGGCTGTCGTCCTCGAGTTCATCGGGCACCAGATGCACCTCGCAGTCAGGGTGGATCTCCTCGAGCCAGGCGGCCCGAACGTCCCCTGGAATGGACTGGCCCGGGTGGCGCGCGAGCATGACGATCAGGCGATCCACCTGGGCACGCGCCTCGGTAATCAGGTGTTTGTGGCCGCGGTGCGGAGGGTAGAACTTCCCCACCACGAAGCCGAGTGTCATTTGACGCCCACCTCGTCGGGCTCGGCAGGCAGTTCGCGCACGAGGGTGCGCCAATGCGAGAGGCCCATGGTGGCCATCACCAGGAAGACCGCATAGAGAAGAGCGGTCAGATTGAGACCGCGGGAGACATAGAGCGGCACGTAGACGATGTCGACCAGGATCCACAGGTGCCAGGTCTCGAGCCGTTTGCGATTGAGAAGCCATTGCGCGCCCAGGCTCACCGACGTCGTCCAGGCATCCCAGAAGGATGCGGAGCCTCCCAGATATCGGAGCGTCCTCCACAGCACCAGTGTGCTGACGACGATGGCCGCGGCAACCGCCCATTTCTCCACGGAACTCGCATGGACGACCCGCAGCGGTGTGCGGTGTTCTCCGCCGTAGAGCCAGAGGTACCAGCCCATGAGGCCAAGAGCGAAGTAGACGAGCTGGAGCGCGGCATCACCGAACAGGCGGGCGTCGAAGAAGACCACGCTGAAAGTCGCGGTGTTCACGAGGCCGATCGGGAAGTTCCAGACGTTCGCGCGCACGGTCAGCCAGACGCAGGCCGCCCCGGTCACGAACGAAACCGCTTCCAGCGGCGAAGCGTGGCCCAGCGCCACCATCGCCGCCGCG
>CAZBTT010000534.1:2852-3765 GCA_964494295.1 uncultured Acidobacteriota bacterium | reverse complement strand
TCGGCCGGGCGTTGTTCCCGCCGACTCCGCAGCAAGCGCCTCCGGTGTTCGGCGCCTCGGTGGAGAACGTCTACATCGATGCCTTTGTTTCCCAGCGGGGCGCTCCGGTGAGCGGTCTCCTGGCCACCGACTTCGGATTGCGCGACAACGGCGTCGCGCAGCAACTCGATCTCGTGGCCCGGGACGCCCAGCCCCTCCTCGCTGTTCTCGCGTTCGACGCGAGCAACAGCCTTGACGGAGAGAAGCTCGTCGCCCTGAAGGCGGCGAGCCAGGCGCTTCTCGCCACGCTCAGGCCCGAGGACGAAGCGACGCTCCTGACATTCTCCGACTCGATCGACTGGCTCGTAGAGCCGACAACCGACAAGGCCGCCGTCCGGAACGCGCTCGATAAGGTCCGGGCCGGCGGTGGGACTCCCGTGATGGACGCGCTCTACGCCGCGATGACCCTCCCGAAATCGACCGGACGAACCCTGGTCGTCCTCTTCACCGATGGCGTCGACAATCTCAGCTGGCTCGACCGCCAGCAGGTTCAAGTGATCGCGGAGCGTTCAAACGTCCTTGTGCACGTCGTGAGTCTCCAGCCGCCCGTTGCGAGGGTGGCGGGCGGCGAGAGTCCCCTTCGGTTCGGCGGGCACATGCTCCCCGCGGACGGCACACGGTCGCTCGAGTTCGAGAGCAGCTGGGCGCTTCGTCAGATCGCGGAAACGACCGGGGGAAGGTACTGGGAAGCGGAGTCGTTGGATCGGTTGAAGACGGCGTTCGCCGCGATCGCCGACGCCATGGGAAGACGTTATGTTCTTCGCTATTCGCCGGAGAACGTCAAGCGACCCGGGTGGCACAAGATCGAGTTGAAACTTCGGGGGAAGAAAGGCGACGTTCACACCCGCAGCGGCTATTGGGTCGCCGACCCCTG
>CAZBTT010000534.1:0-2842 GCA_964494295.1 uncultured Acidobacteriota bacterium | reverse complement strand
GGTTTCAGATCTCCAGGAACTTCGGCACGCGGGTGAGATTCCGCGATCCGCTCTTCGTCACCAGCGCCACATCCTCGATGCGCACGCCGCCGAGGCCGAGGTAGTACAGGCCCGGCTCGACGGTCACCACGTGACCCGCGCGCAGGATGGAGCCGCGACGCGAGATGGAGGGCGCCTCGTGGATTTCGAGACCGAGCCCGTGGCCCGTGCCGTGGAAGAAGCCCTGCATGCGACCGCCCTTCATGCCGGTCTTGAAGCCGCGCGAATTGAAGAGGGTCAGGATGTCGTTGTGGATCTTGCGGCCATCGGCGCCATCGTGGATGGAGCGATGCCCGAGGCGCACGCCTTCATGAACGAGTGCGTACACTTCTTTGAGCTTGTCGCTCGCGCGTCCCCGCACCACGGTGCGGGTGAGATCGCCGAAGTAGCCGGTGGCCTGCGATCGCGGGAAGATGTCCATCACGATCGGCGAGTGCGCGCGTAGCGGGCCGTGGCCGATCTCGTGCGGGTCCACCGCCTGATCGCCACCCGCGCAGATCGTCCGCACGGGAATGCCGCCGAGTTTGAGGATCGTGGAATCCACCACGCCGCGGAGGTCCTCGGAAGTGAACTTCGCTCCGCCTCTTCGCAACCAGCCGTCGCAGCCGATCGTCGTGGAGCGCAGCGCCTCGATTCCGGCGAGCAGACCCGCCTCGGCGGCGCGAAGCGAGGTTTCGATCTTCTTCACTTCGTCGCGGGTCTTGATCTCCCGCTCCGGCCAGAAGGGCTCTCGGGCCACCTGAAGGCGAACGTTGAGCCCCTCGAGCTTCCGCGCCAGACCCAGCGGAAATGACGCAGGGACCTCTCCGCTCTTGACGCCCAGCCGTTTCAGGCATGCGGCGATGACGTGCTCGGCCCGCGGTGGCGACGCGACCGCGCCGGCTCTTTTCGCCATCCGGGTCCACGACCAGACGTGCGTGGCCTTCGATTCGCGCTTGGCTCGATCCATTTCGAGATCGCTCATCACCAGAATCGTGCGCGAGCCCGCGATCAGGCAGAGGAAGGGATCCGGGGCGAAGAAACCCGTGGCGTAAAGCATGTCGGCGTCGTGCTCTGACGCCGAGTAGAGGACGCGAAGTTTCGTCAAGCCCGCGCGACCGTTTCCGGCGAGCCCTCATGCCGCGCAACGTCCACAAGCACGTCGTAGAACGTGGCGCCGTTGCCGAGATCGGTGAGCGCCTGACCCGTCACCGCATTGGCGTTGCGGCCGCCCGGGCACAACTTGGCCCACCAGACGGAAAGACCGACGACAACTCCGGGCCGTGCCCCGTCCGAAACATTCGCCTTCGCGAGGAACTCGCCGCGGTCGTTGAACGTGCGGACCATCTGACCATCGACGATGCCGCGGGTGCGCGCGTCATCGGGATGAATGGTGAGGGCGGGTTCGCCGCCCTCGCGACGCATCAACACAGGCTGGGCGGAGAACGTCGAGTTCAAGAAGTGGTGCGCGGGCGGTGAAATGAACGCGAGGGGATACGTCTTCGCGAGCTTCGGATTGCTGACCGGTCCCTCTCGCGGCCGCACGTAGTTTGGAAGGGGATCACGCCCCGCGGCCTTCTCGGCTTCCGAATAGAACTCGCATTTGCCCGAGGCGGTCGGGAAGTTGCCGGAAGCGAAGGGCGCCCACTCCGCGGGCACGTTCAATCGCACCGTGGTTTCGCGATTCAACCGTTCCAGTGTGATGCCCTGCAGGCGAGGGTGGGACCAGTTGAACGCCTGCTGCATCAGGGTCTCGTCGCTCTCGAAAACGCTGGGATCGGTGAGGCCCATCCTCCGGGCGAGCTCCCGGAAGACCGCGGTGTTGGACCGGCACTCGCCCAAAGGCTCGATCGCCGGCCGGTTGATGGCGAGATAGAGGTGACCGTAGGACTTCAGGATGTCGGTGTGCTCGAGGACGGTCGTGGCCGGCAGCACGATGTCCGCCCAGTCCACGGTGTCGGTCTTGAAGAGTTCATGCACCGCGACGAACAGGTCCTCGCGCGCGAGGCCGCGCCGCACCGCGTTCTGGTCGGGTGCGATCGCGGCAGGATTCGAGTTGTAGACGTAAAGCGCCTTGACCGGCGGGTCGAGGTCCGGCTGAAGCGCTTCCCCGAAGGCCGACATATTGAGGGTCCGTGTTCCCGGCCGAATCAGGTCGGGGCGGGTCAACGCCGCAGCTTGGGCCGGATACGTTCCCGAGGAGGAGAGCTGTATTCCTCCTCCGACGTGACGCCAGTCGCCCACGAGTGCGGGAAGGCAGGTGATGATGCGAACCGCATTGCCGCCGCCCGCCGTCCGGTTCAGGCCGTAGTTGATCCGGATCGCCGACGGCCGCGTGCTTCCGTACTCGCGAGCGAGCTTTTCGATGATCTCGACGGTGAGACCGGTCTCGACCGCCGCCTTCTGCGGCGTCCATTCGCGCGCGCGCTCCTTCAGGCCCTCAGCGCCGACCGTGTACTTCGCGATGTAGTCGTCATCGGTGAGGCCGTCGCGGAACAGAACGTTCATGACCGCGAACGCGAGGGCGCCATCGGTGCCGGGCAAAGGTGCGATGTGCCAGTCGGCCTTCTCCGCGGTCTTCGACCGATAGGGGTCGATGACGATGAGCCGCGCCCCCTTCTTCTTCGCGGCCTCCACGAAGGGCCAGAAGTGCACGTTCGACGAAATGATGTTGGCGCCCCACGCGATGATGAGTTTCGCGTTCTCCACCTTCTCGGGGTCGAAGCCGATGGTGGCGCCCATGACCGCCTTGTAGCCCTCGAAGCCGGCGGACGCGCAGATCGTTCGCTCCAGCTCCGAGGCGCCGAGCGTCGCGAAGAAGCGA
>CAZBTT010000533.1:0-3765 GCA_964494295.1 uncultured Acidobacteriota bacterium | reverse complement strand
AACATGACGCGCGCCCCGGTGATGGTGCAAGGCAGGGGGTTGATCTGGAAACCGGTCACCGTGACCGTGGCCGTCCATCCCGCGGGCAGCGAACGCCACGTGGGTGAGTCGGGCAGGTTCTGGCCGCAATAGGCCCCACTTACGTTGTCGGTGAGCAGGTACACGTTGAGCTGACCGTAGGCGACCTCGCGACCCGAGGAGATCGTCAGTCGGACGGAGATGAGGCCGGATTCGGGAAGAAGAATGACGCCGCCGAGTTCGTTGTAGGTGATATTCGACGGGACGACCACGCCGCCGCCCGGGGCCGGGGAGATTGCCGCGATGACAACGTTGCTGATGGCGGAGGCCGTGGGTGCGGTTGGAGAGGAGTCGCAACCGCTGACCAGCGAGGCCACGAGGAGGGCAGCAACAGACGGTTTTCCCACGCCGCGAGCCTACACGACGGCGCAGCGCGCCCTTGCGAGTACGATTGGCGGGAATTTCCAGGACACCGGGCCTCGACGGCCCAGGGGAGGGCGGACAATGAACACCCGACTCGCGCCGATCACGTTTGGCCTGGCGCTGCTCACCGCAGTCGCTTTTGCCGCGCAAGACCGCGGGAACAAGGTTCAGCGACCGCAGTTGATCTTCCCGGTGACCACACGACAGGTCGAGATGAGCGTGGTCGTTCAGGACAAGGACGGTGCGCCGGTTCGGGGTCTCACCGCCAAGGACTTTGAGATCATCGAAAAGGGCGAGCCCCAGGTGATCACTTCGTTCTCCGAGGAGACGGAGCCGCAAGATGTTTCAGAGGTCCCTGCCCAGGGTGAAGTCGCGGGTTTCCACAACCAGCACGTTCGGAGTGGAGGCGTCACGGTCATCCTCCTCGACCGTCTGAACACCGCCTGGGCCGACCAGGCCTTCGCCAAGACCCAGGTCGTGAAGTTCCTCGGCCAGATCGAACCGACCGATCGCGTGGGGCTCTACGTGCTCGAGTCCAGCACCGTCCGCGTCCTGCACGATTTCACCAGCGATGCCGAGTCTCTCCTGCGGACCCTGGCCCGGCATCAGGCCGCTCCGTCCGCGGCGCTCGCAGGGTCGGAAGAGAGGGCCTTCGAAACCGGCGACACCGAACTCGATGTGTTTCTCGCCGAGACCGCGCGCATCGTGAACGCGCAATACCTCCGGAATCGCGCGGAGAACACCTGCGAGGCCCTCGTTTCGATCGCGAACCATCTCTCCGGAGTGCGGGGCCGCAAGAACCTGATCTGGGTCTCATCCTCTTTCCCTCTCACCTTCGACGATCCCGTGGGCCGCGGCAGCGCACCTGGCTTGAGCACCGGCACGGTCGCCGCGGAGGTGCAGCGAGCGACGCGCGCCATGAGCGAGGCGGGAATCGCCGTCTATCCCGTCGACGCGCGCGGTCTCGTTGGAGCCTTCTCCGTGGATCCCGCAAGCATCCCGTCGACTCCGAACAGCGGTCGCACGATGATGAGCGCCTTCTCGAATCTCTCCACCGTCATGCCGAACATCGACACCGCGAAGGCGGTGGCCGAGAACACGGGAGGCCGGGCGTTCTACGGCACCAACGACATCGGGGGCGCGATCCGCCGCGCGGTCGACGACGCCCGGGTCACCTATCTCCTTGGCTATTCGCCGAGCCACAATCAATGGGACGGGCGATTCCGCGAGGTCAAGGTCAAAGTCTCCCGCCCCGGCTTGGAGGTCAGGCACCGGAAGGGCTACATCGCCGCTCCGCTCGATGAACGGGAGCGCCGGAGGTCAGGCCAATCACGCATCGAGGCCCTGCGCAATCCGCTCGAGGCCTCGGGAATCGCGGTGGGGGTGAAGGTGGAGAGCATCCCGGACGCCCAGGGCGGGGAGGTGAACCTCGCGATCCGGATGGACCCGCGACCCATCACCCTGGATCCGAGGGGGGAGAAGTGGGAGGGCACGGTGTCGCTCCTGATCGCCCAGAGCAACGCCGAGGGGAAGATCTTCAAGGCCTTCGATCAGGACATCGAACTGAGTCTCACCGGAGAGATGCGTGAGCGACTGCTGACCCAGGGCATGGTCCTGAACAAGAGGATCGCCCTTCGAGGCGATCTTCACCGGCTCCACGTCGTGCTGAGCGATCCGCCCTCGGGAGCGGTCGGCTCGGTGATCATTCCCTCGGACAAGGTCCGCGCCGCGGTTGTCGTCAGGGAGCAACCTTGACGATGAGTCGCCGCCCGGCCGCGTCGTAGAACCAGGCGTTGGTCGAGGACTCGTGCACCTCGTCCACGGACTCGGCCTCGGGCGCCCCCCCCGCCTGATTGATCAGGACGGTCTGGCCGTTGATCCTGACCGACGTAGGGCGAACCGCGATGCGGCCTACCCGGTAGAGCAGCGGCCATCCGGGTGATGAGTCGGCGCTCAAAGTCAGGCGCTCTCCTTCGAGGACGGACCGGAAGGTTGTCCAGGCGCCCGTGTGGTCATTGAAGTAACGGAACGATGACGTCCCGCTCGGGTAGACGAGAACGGTCAGGGAACCCGCGGATTCGCGGGCGCCGTGGCCGGTGTATCCCCTCTCGACCTCCATGGGAATGATCGCGCCGAGGCGCAGGAATACCGGCTCACGGCCGAGGGGAGCGGGGTGCTCGACCAGGTTTCCGGAAACGACCCTCTCTTCGTCCCAGTAGTCGATCCACTGCCCGGCGGGAAGCTGGATGTCGATCGTGGGCGTCTTCGAGGTCACCATGGCGACAAAAATCTCCTCGCCGACCCGCATCGCATAGGGTCCGGGCCCGGGCTGGATGATCGGCGATTCCGGCTGCTCGTGCATTCTGCGCGCGTAGCTCAGGAAGTAGGGGACGAGCTGACGATGGAGCCAGGCGTAGTAGCGATACGCACGCAGCAGGTCCGGGCTGTACTCGGAACGCCAGGGATCCGAGTTTCCGAAAGGCGTATGGGCCATGATCGGCTGAAAGGCGCCCCAGTGAATTCGCCGATGGAACGTCTCCTCGTCCGGAGCGCGTCGGCTCTGGTAGTCGTACCCGGTCAATTCGTTGAGCGGAGCGGGAATCAGCCGCGCCTTCTCGAAGGCGCGCGAGAGCGCATCGCGCAGACCCTCGAAGTCGTTCGGCACGTCCCCCACGTAGGCCACGTTCGCGAAACGCGACAGGGCCGCGTCCGTCGTCGAGGGCTCCCGGCTCTGGTGCGACTTGGCCACGACCTCGAAATCATCGGGGGCGACCGCGCGCATGAAGTCGGTCGCGCGCTGCAGCTCCTGATCCGACGAGCCGTCGTCCAGGTAAAACCCGAGCAGAGACCCGCCCAGCTGTCCGTGGACGCGCTCGTACTGTTCGCGTTCATGGCATCCGCCCCAGAAGTGGACGAGGGCGCGCACGTGTTCCGAGGCCAGGCGATCGACGACGTCCTGGCCCAGATTCCACGAACAGCAGCCCTCTCCCTCACAGGCGCCGGTGACCCGCGAATCCCGCTCCGACCACCCGCCGCCATCGAAGAGGTAAAGGCTCACCGGGATGTCGGCGGCGCGGAGCTCGTCCATCTGGCACGCGAACTCCTCGGCGAGGGTCTCCGCCGACCCGCAGCCGCAATCGCCGTTCGCAGGACAGCCGCTGCCCCACCAGGGACCGAGGATGGCGCGATGCAGAGCGTGGTCCCGGGTTGACTGCGCGGTCGCGCCGCCCTTGGGGGTGGCAGTCTGGACCGATGACGGGGCCGCGGGCGTCATCGCGGTCGGGCCGCCGCAGTCCGAAGTCGAGATCGCGAGCGCGAGGGCGA
>CAZBTT010000532.1:0-3768 GCA_964494295.1 uncultured Acidobacteriota bacterium | reverse complement strand
CCCCCTTGACAATGTCGGGCATGATGGGGGGTGGGGCGGTGGAGTCCGAGCAGCATGCCCCGACGTACGCGGCGTCGGCGATCTTGTGGCCCGTGGGGTCCATCGAGAGATACAGCGTTCCCTTGTCACCGCACAGAGGGTTGTAGGCGGGTTGGGTGAACGTGGCGCCCTCGATGACGCGCGCGTTTCGCGGCTTCTTGCCGTGGTCGAGGATGACGTCCTGATAGAGATCCCGCAGGTCCGAGGTCACGCGAACATCTCCTGAACCTTGCGAAGGCCGCGCACGAGCACGTCAATGTCCTCGCGGGTGTTGTAGACGCCGAGCGACGCGCGGATGGTCGCGGGGACACCGAACCGGTCCATCACAGGCTGAGCGCAGTGATGTCCCGTGCGCACCGCCACGCCCTCGTAGTCGAGGATGGAACCCGCGTCGTGCGGGTGAATGCCCTCGAGGACGAAGGAAAGCACGGACGCTTTCTGGGCCGCGGTGCCGATGAGCCGGACGCCGGGGAGCGAGGACAAGGCCCCCGTTCCGTACTGGAGAAGGCTGTGCTCGGCGCTCGCCAGCGCCTTGGGGCCAAGGCCCGTCAGATGGTCGATGGCCGCGCGCAAGGCAATGGTGCCCGCGATGTTGGGTGTGCCCGCTTCGAACTTGAAGGGCGTTTCGTTGTAGGTCGTTTTCTCGAAAGTGACCGACAGGATCATGTCGCCGCCGCCTTGCCAGGGCGGCATCGCCTCGAGCAGGGACTTCCGGCCCCACAAAGCGCCCATGCCCGACGGGCCGTACATCTTGTGGGCGGAGAAACAATAGAAGTCGCAACCGATGGCCTTCACGTCGACCTGCATATGCGGCACGCCCTGCGCGCCGTCGATCAGGATGACGGCGTTGCCCGCCTGTTCCCGGACCGCGTCGGTCATCGATTTGACGTCGAGAATCGTGCCCAGCGCGTTGCTCACATGCGCGATCGCCACGATCTTCGTGCGCGCGGACAGCAGCTTCATGAAGGCTTCCATCTCGACTTCGCCCGCGTCGTTGATGGGGGCGACCAGGAGCTTCGCTTCCTTCTCTTCACAAAGCATCTGCCAGGGGACGATGTTGGCGTGGTGCTCGAGGGCGGTGATGAGGATCTCGTCGCCCTTCTTTACGTTGACCCGGCCATGGGTCTGGGCCACCAGGTTGATCGCTTCCGTGGTCCCACGCAGGAAGATGACCTCTTTGGCGGAAGGCGCGCCGATGAAGGCCGCGACCTTGCCGCGCGCCGCTTCGTAGGCATCGCTCGCCCGCATCGAGAGGTCGTGCACGCCGCGGTGCACGTTCGCGTACATCTCTTCGTAGACCCGTCGTTCGGCGTCGATGACCACCCGGGGCTTCTGGGCGGAGGCCGCAGAGTCGAGATACACGAGGGGCTTCCCGTGGACCTGCGTTCCCAGGATGGGGAAGTCGGCCCGAACCGCGGCGACGTCCAGCAGAGCGGAGACGATGGCGGGGTGCGACGAGATTTCCGGAGTCGGGGCGGGCGCCCCCTCCGTCCTGACCACGGCCGCGGTGAGGGTTTTCATGCCGCGACTCCCAGCGCTTCGAGGCTCGGTGCGATCTGCGACTCCACCAGCTCACGGGTGTCCGCGCGCTGCAGGCGCGAGAGGATTTCCCCAGCGAAGGCGCGGGTCAGGATCCGGGTCGCCTCGTCGAGGCCGAGACCGCGCGAGCGGAGATAGAACAACTGGGCCTGGTCGATCTGGCCGGTGGCGCTGCCGTGTTTGCACTTCACGTCGTCGGTCAGGATCTCGAGGCCCGGCGTCGAGTGAACTTGCGCGCGCTTCGAGAGAAGCATGTTGCGGTTGTTCTGAGTCGCGTCGGCGCCCCGCGCTTCGGGCTCGACCTTGATCTGGCCGTGAAACACCCCGCGCGCATCGTCGGCCGCGAGGCCGCGATAGTTCTGGCGGCTCGTGACTCCGGGTGCTTCATGGGAAAGAATCGTGTGGATGTCGCTGACCTGGCTTCCCTGGGCGACGAAGACGCCGGCGAGGTCGGCGGTCGCGTGGTCGCCATTCAAGACGATGTCGAGTTCCGCTCGCGTCCATGAGGGGCCGGTCTGGAGCAGTGTGTCGTTCAGCAACGCGCGGTCGCCGAGCGTCGCGGCCAGGGCGTCGAAGTGGGGCACGCCGAGAGGCGACTCGTGCACGCGGACGAGATCGAGACGCGAATCCGCGGCCATCGAAATCTCAGTGCGATGGTTCGTGAATCCGAGCGCGTCGGGAGCGCCGATCACCGCGATCATCAGGCGAAGGCTCGAGCCCCGACCCACATGGACGAGATTGCGCAGATGCTGGGCCACGGGCTGTTCGCGGGACGTGCTCACCACGATCACGCGGATTTCGACGGGAACGGCGATGCCGTCTTCCACCACGATCGACGCGCCGTCGCGGAAGGCCGCAGTGTTGAGATCGTGCATCGAGCCCGCGGTGGCGTTCTCCGCCGTGAACCAGGGCCGCAGATCGTCCGGCTTCATGGCGAGGAGGCGCGACATCGGAGCGAGGCGCACTCCCTTCGGCCAAGCCGTCTCGGACGAGGACAGGGTCACGGAGTGAAAGCCGTCGACGAAAACAAGGGTCGCGCCGCCGCCGCCCGCGAAGGGCTCGACCACGGCCTGTGCCCGGTTCGCGGTGGACGCGAAGCCCGGGGACAGGGCTCTCGCCCCGAGTTCGGGCAGCGGAGTGGTTCGCCAGGCCTCGAGGCGCGGGCTCGGAAGGCCGAGGAGGGCGAACCGGTCGATCGCGGCCTTCCGCGTGTCCGTGAGCCAGGCAGGCCCCGACCACGTCTTCACTGCGGAAGCGATCTCAGAGAATGGCGCGACGGCAGAACCCATCAGTGCGCCCCTGCGGGCTCCTTCTCGAGCCACTCGTAGCCCTTGGATTCGAGTTCGAGCGCCAGTTCCTTCCCGCCGGAAAGTGCGATCTTCCCGTCGATGAGGACGTGCACGAAGTCGGGAACGATGTACTCCAGCAGCCTCTGGTAGTGGGTGACCACGATCATCGCCCGATCCTCCGAGCGCAGTTTGTTGACGCCCGCGGCCACGGTGCGAAGGGCGTCGATGTCGAGGCCCGAGTCGGTCTCATCGAGGATGGCGAGCGAGGGTTCGAGAATCGCCATCTGGAAGATCTCGTTCCGCTTCTTCTCGCCGCCCGAAAAACCCTCGTTGACGTTGCGCCTCACGAGCGCCTCGTCCATCTCGACGAGCCTGGCCTTCTCCTTCGCGATGGCGAGGAAGTCCATGGCGTCGATGTCGGGTTCGCCGCGGTGTTTGCGGATGGCGTTGAGTGCCGAGCGGAGGAAGTAGAGGTTCGACACGCCGGGCAACTCGACGGGATACTGATAGGCAAGGAAGACGCCTTCGCGAGCACGAACCTCGGGCGCCATATCGAAGAGCGGCGAACTCTTGTAGAGAACCTCGCCCCCGGTCACGGTGTAGCCGGGCCGGCCCGCGAGCACGTGCGCGAGGGTGCTCTTGCCCGAACCGTTGGGTCCCATGATCGCGTGAACCTCACCCCCATTGACGTTCAGGGTCAGGCCTTTGAGGATCGGTTTGTCGCCCGCGTTGGCGTGGAGGTCGGTGATACGAAGCATCGATTGAGTTTCCGGCGGGTTAGCCAACTGAGCCCTCGAGGCTGAGGCCGAGAAGTTTCTGCGCTTCGACCGCGAACTCCATCGGCAGTTCTTTGATGACTTCCTTGCAGAAGCCGTTGACGATCATCGACACCGCGTCCTCG
>CAZBTT010000531.1:0-3778 GCA_964494295.1 uncultured Acidobacteriota bacterium | reverse complement strand
CCGGTGGTCGGCTCGTCGAGGAAGAGAATCCTGGGCCCGTGCACGAGGGCGAGGAGGTAGATACCCAAGTTGATCGCGATCAGCCGTGTCGATGCCGTGAGGACGGCAAGCGCCTTCAGGTTTGCGAGCGCCGCGCGTGCGGCCGCGAGCTGGCCGGTGAACGCCGACAGAGCGAGCACGAACAGGAACGCCCACACCACGCGGTGCGAAAGAACCTCGAGCACCGGCGCAGCCACGACCGCCTTCAGGTAAATCGGAAAGAAGCCCCAGATCAGGTACGCCATGAAGCCGTACGCGAGACCGAGTCGACGTTCGCGAAGCATTGCCGCCGAGTTTCTCAGGGATCGGCCATCCCTTGCCCGGAACCGTCGGCGGCAATAGCTCTGGCAGTCATAAGATCCCGCGTTCCAGCGGTGATCCCGCCGCGTCTGCACGGGAGGCGTCTGTCCAATGCGAGTACTGGAAGTTCATGAACCCTTCGGTGTCGAATCCCTGGCCTTCGGCACCCGCGCAGATCCGACGCCTGGACCCGGTCAACTGCTGATCCAGCTCACGGCGCTCTCGCTCAACTATCGCGATCACCTGGTGGTAGGCGGCATCGGTCGCTGGCGGCCGAAGTCGTCGCGCATCCCCGTCTCGGACGGCGTGGGTGTCGTCGCCGCCATCGGACCCTCGGTGACACGCTTCAAGGTCGGCGACCGGGTTTCGCCGCTCTTCTATCCGCAGTGGATCGATGGCCCGCCCGCAGACGAGAAGATGCAGGCCGCGCTCGGCGGCGCCGGATTCGATGGGCTCTACGCCGAGTACGCGGTTGTGGATGAATCGGCGGCGGTCGCAACGCCCGCGCACCTGACCCACGAAGAAGCGGCGACGCTTCCCTGCGCGGGGCTCACCGCATGGAACGCCGTGGCTGAAGATGCGCCCCCGCGCGAAGGTGAGACCGTCGTGGTTCTCGGCACCGGCGGAGTGGCCCTTTTCGCCCTGCAGTTCGCGAAGCTCTTCGGCGCGCGCGTGATCATGACCTCCAGCAGCGACTCCAAGCTCGAGCGCGCTCGCGCGCTCGGGGCCGACGGCGGCATCAACTACCGCACCACGCCGAACTGGCCGGACGCTCTGCGCGAGATGACGGGCGGCCGCGGCGCGAATCTCGTGGTGGACTCCGTGGGATCGCTCGCAGAGTCGATCGCCGCGGTCAGCGTGGGCGGGCGGATCGCTTTCATCGGCTTCGTGCGCGGGACCACCACCGAGGTCGATCTGATCAATCTCATGGGAAGCAGCGCCACCATCCGTGCCATCGATGTCGGCTCCCGCGCGATGGTGGAATCGATGAACCGCGCGATCGAGTCGTCGAAGCTGCGGCCGATCGTCGATCGGACCTTCGAGTTCGACGACGGTCTCGCGGCGTTCCGGTACCTTGGCGGCGGGGCCCAGTTCGGCAAGGTCTGCATCCGTCTCATCTGCCCAGGCGTGTGAGCTGGCGGGGCTTTCGTGTGTAAAGGGGCGCCCTGAGGCCGCTCAGCCCTCGCACCAGGCGGGGTAACAGCTTCATGTGCTGGTAGTCGATCCCGCCAAACGGTGGCTGGGGATCGTAGTGGATCAGCCATTGCACCGTGCGGGCGGTGTCGTCATCGGTCAGGCGGGAGACCATGTACAGGGCCGTATCGATCCCCGCCGAGACCCCCGCCGAGTTGGTGATCTTGCCATGGGTCGTCCAGCGCTTTTGGACGTAGCGTGAGCCGAGGTTCTCGAGGAATCGCGGGTACGCCCAATGGGTGGTGACCTCGCACCCATCCAGCAGCCCGACCGCGGCCAGAATCAGGGCCCCGGTGCAGACCGAGACGACCCAGGGCGCTTCCTCGGCAGCGGTGCGAACATAGCGACGGATAGCCGGGTTTGCCATGGCCTTCAGAGTCGCGGTGTCTCCACCGGGCACGAAGAGCGCATAGGGATGCGGCACATCGTCGAAGGTGCCGTTTGGAACTACGCGCAGCCCACTATCGGTGATGATCGGGCCCGCCTGCTCGGCAACCACCCGTGGGCGGAATTGGGGTGCAATCCGACTCAAGGCGGAGAACACCTGTAACGGGCCGACGAGGTCGAAGACGGTCAGGCCGGGGTAGATCACAAAGGCGATGTCGCGGGCCGGGCTCTGCGCGGCCACGTCCTGGTGGAACAGACCTGAAAGCCGCGCCCGGTCTCCCTCGAGCGTCGGCCAGTCGAGTCCGCCGAAAGGCGGATGCGGATCGTACTCAATCAGCAGTTGAGCGAACTGCGCCAGGGCCTGGCTGGTGAGTTTCGCGCCCAACCCAAGCGCCATATCGATTGCGCCCGAAACCCCGGCAGCCGTCGTGAACTTCCCGTCACTCACCCACCCCGCGTGCTGATGCCGGGCGCCATACGCCCCCAGCCGCTCGGCATACGCCCAATGGGTCGTCGCCATACGTCCCTCGAGCAGGCCGGCTTTGGCCAGAAGCAGCGAGCCGGTGCTGATCGCAGCCACCCATTCCGCACTCGCCCCGGCTCGACGCACATACTCGACCAGTTACCCATCCTCGAGCGCGCGGAGCGAGTCTGCCCCGCCGCCAATCACGACCAGACCGTCCGGCTTCGGAATATCCGCGAACGTCTTCTGGGGAATGATCGCCATGGGCGTATCCGTGGGGATCGCCTGCAGGGATGCTCCCACCACGAACGACTCATACCCGCCCTTCAATAGCATCAGCGGCCCCAGCCCCATGATGGAGCTCAGGAGGGTGTGATTGCCCACCAGTTCCAGCAGAGACACGCCCGGGTACACCAGAAACGCGATCGTTTTCTTTGCCATTGTTTCTCCGTCCACACGGTAGGGTGATTCAAGGAGGAAGCCCAATTATCGGGCGCATGCGACAATCCCGCGCGCATGAAACGCTCGACCTGCTTTCTCCTCTCCGCCCTGGTTTTCGCTGCGATTCCAGGATCCGCAGGTCCCGAACACAAGAATCTCCAGGTGCTGCCGAAGGCCATCACGAACGCCGAGCTCAAGAAGATGATGGACGGCTTCACCGAACAACTCGGTGTGAAGTGCACCTTCTGCCACGTGCTGGAGCAATACGAGAAGGATGATCGTCCGCACAAGGCTGACGCGCGACGCATGATCAGGCTGGTGTTCGACATGAGGGCGAAGAAGTCCGTCTACTTCGGCCCTCGGACGAAGGACGCAGCGATCACCTGCTCCACGTGCCATCGCGGAAAGGCAGAGCCCGAGCTTCTCCTCACGAGCCTTCTTCCGTCCATCAATTTTCTTCCCCCGACACCTTCGCCTAACGCCAAACCCACAAATCTCCAGGTGCTTGCGAAGAGCACCTCGGCCGCCGAAGTTCAGAAGGTCATGGATGGCTTCACCAGCCAGCTCGGGGTGAAGTGCGATTTTTGTCACTCCTCCGAACTGGCGAAGGACGATCGCCCGCACAAGGCCGATGCCCGTCGGATGATGAAGCTTCTAGGCGACCTGAAGGCGAAGAAGGTCGACTACTTCGGGGCAAGGACGAAGGAGGCAGCCATCACCTGCTTCATGTGTCATCGCGGAAAGGCCGAGCCCGAAGCCTTCGTCCCGTGAACGGCACAGGTCGCTCGGCTCCGCAGCTCAGCGGGCATGCAGCGAGACGGGTATGCGACGGGACCCGAAGGGCTTCCCGAAATGGCCGAAGCGGCCGGCGATGGCGGCGCCGCAATGCGCACAGTGGCCCGTATCGTCTAGGGCGTAGGCGAGGATCTCGTACCAGTCGCGTTCGATCACCGG
>CAZBTT010000530.1:0-3778 GCA_964494295.1 uncultured Acidobacteriota bacterium | reverse complement strand
GGCGACCTTCTGCCCCGCCCCCACGCCGGTCCCTGAGCGAAGCCGAAGGGCGGCCCTGATTCGAGAAGGATCCTTAGATCACGGGCTGACCCGACTCGCAAAGCGGCGCACGCCTTGGTAGGCGAGCCACCCGGCGGGTCCATACATGAAAGTCAGGAACAGGCAGGGTACGACCCACAGGTGCGGGACACCTCGTTCGCGGGCGTCCTGAACTTCCCACACGCCGACCAGAAGGTCGAAGGCCAGATAGTGGACCCATCCAGCGAGAAGCAGCCACGGATTCGCGAAGAGCTGCGCCACACCGTCGAGGGATGCGAACGATCCCGGCCCACCCCAGTTCGAGAGGATGAGGGCGGTGTAGATGAAGGCCAGGATCGCCGGGACGGCAACTCCGGCGACCCACTTCGCCACCCATCGCTTTCCGGGGAGCAGCGCCAGGGCCACCCAGCAGAGCAGGGCCAGCAGGTTGACGATCGAGAACAGCCGGTCGGGCCCGGGCATCACCGCCCGCCTCCATTTTCAACCTGAACATCCGCCGCAAGGTTCAGCAGAGGAATTCCCATTCGCGCCTCCGCGAGCAGGAAGACAAAGAGAAGCGCATAGAGACAAGCGGCGGTCTGAACCACGGACACGTTGCGGGGGTTGGGCCGGCGGCGAAGCAGAAGGGCGAGCAAGGGCAGAACCTGAATCGCGTGGAGCCCGAAGAAGTGGGGTACCCGAAGGTCTCCATGACGAGTGCTCCACCCGACTCCCGGCAGACCGGGCCCGCCGTCCGGTCCGCCCACGGTGTGGGCGCCCACCACGCTGATGCGGCCGGTGGCCTGGATCTCAGCCAGCTGCGCCGGTGTGGGTCCCGCGGTCATGAGGCCTCCCACGGATGCTCCCATGATGGTGATGGTCATCCCGGCCCGAAGCGCCCAACCCATCGCCGCGTCCGCAAACGGGTTTCGCCACAGCGCGATGGCCACGGCCACGGTTGAGATGGTCTGAGAAACAATGGCGATGCCCATGATCGAGAAGATCGCGGCGTCGAAGGCGGTGGCCACGTTGAAATGGCTCGTCGTCCCTCGAAAGGCCTGGACGGCGATCACCGCGACCTCGACCAGCATCACAGAGGCCGTGATCCTGCCCACGATGCGCCGGGTGGCCGGCCAGTGAGGAATATGGGTGAAGACCCAGGCGAGAGTCAGCGAATAGATCGGGGTGGACAGCGCGAACTTCGCGGGCTTGAGCCAGACCGGGGCGCCCATGACCATCCGAGGATCCAGGGCGAGGAGGGCCGCGAAAATGGGAACCAGGAGGAGGAGGCCAAGGCCCGCGCCGGTGAGGAACGGGTCGACCTTCCACAGGGGGTGGAGCAGGCCCTGCGGGAGGTCGGGATGGAGGGCCGCGGGCCGCGGTTCGCCCGCGTTCCGGGGCAAGGGGTGAGCGAGGGTGGCGGTATTCATGGCGGGGTGGTTCTCCGGCGCCAGGACGGGCGCAATGTTGTCGTTGTCAACATAGACTAATCGGGCAATGTTGACATTGTCAACACATATCTTCAAAATGGCGGGATGTCCCCAGGCGTGTCGCGAGCCCGAGCCTCCAGGAAGGCAGACGCCTATCACCACGGCGATCTGCCTCGGGCCATGCTCGCGGCGGCGGTGAAGACCATTCAAAAACGGGGCGTCGATGCGTTGACCCTCCGCGGCGTGGGCGAGAATCTCGGCGTCTCGCGTACGGCGCTCTACCGGCATTTCGCGAACAAGGAGGCGCTGCTTGGAGCGGTGGCTCATGAGGGTTTCCGTAAGCTCCGAAAGGAACTGTTCGAGGCGTGGGACCTTTCCGGACGGGGGCGAGAGGGCTTCGAGGCCATGGGGTCGGCCTACGTCACCTTCGCGCTCCGTCACCCCTCCCACTACCGGGTCATGTTCGGGGGCGTGCTCCGATCAGGAGACGCCGCCTTGCCCCCGGGCGACAAGACGGTCGACGCCTTCGGCGTGCTGGTGAGCGCTCTGGTCGAACTGCAGGACAAGGGGCTCGTGCGAAAAGACCCGCCCGAACAACTCGCCCTCTTTGTATGGTCGGTCGTTCACGGCGTGGCCATGCTCGCGCTCGACGGGGTTCTCCCCACACCTCAAGCCACCGAAATGCTGTGCCTCTTCGCCAACCAGCGCATTTTCTCGGGAATCGCGGCGGCGATGTGAAGGCGGCGCTACACGAGGCGCACCCTTATCATTGCGCGTCGCCGATGACCTTGCCGCCGCTCGACACCTGGGCCGGCGACCTTCTGCCCCGCCCCCACGCCGGTCCCTGAGCGAAGCCGAAGGGCGGCCTTGATTCCAAGAGAGACCCTTCCCTTCATGCAGATCCGTATTGCCCACAGCCCCGACAGCGACGACGCTTTCATGTTCTATGGCCTCGCCAAAGGCAAGCTGGACACGGGTGGCCTCGAGGTGTCCCACGTTCTCAAGGACATCGAGTCCCTCAACCGGGACGCCCTTCAGGGAACTTACGAAGTCACCGCGTGCTCGTTTCACGCGTATCCCTATATCGCCGACAAGTACGCCCTCATGCCTTGCGGCGGCAGCATCGGCGACGGCTACGGACCGATCCTGGTGGCGAAGAGCGCGTCGAAGATCGTGGGCGGGCCGGGTGCTCGGGACCTCGGGAGAGTCGCCATTCCCGGAACGATGACGTCGGCTTATCTGGCCTTGCGCCTTTACGCGCCCGATGTCGAGACGTATGTCGTCCCGTTCGACGCCGTCTTCGACGAAGTGCTCGAAGGCCGCGCCGATTGCGGTCTCGTGATCCACGAAGGCCAGCTGACCTTCGGTGGGCAGGGCCTGCGAAAGATCGTTGATCTGGGCGAATGGTGGCTCAAGGACACCGGCCTCCCCCTTCCCATGGGCGGCAACGCGGTGCGACGCGACCTTGGGCCCGAACGGATGAAGCAGCTCACCCGGCTGGTCCGAGACACCGTGAAGTTCTCACTCGCGAACCGCGAGGCGGCGCTCGAGTACGCGATGACCTTCGCCCGCGGCATGCAGACGGGGATCGCGGATCGTTTCGTCGGCATGTGGGTGAACGACCTGACCATCGAAATCGGAGATCGCGGGCGTGAAGCGATCCGCACCTTCCTGAAGCGGGGACGCGAAGCCGGCGTGATCACGAAGGACTTCAACATCGACTTCGTGGAGGCCTGATCGGCATGGCTTTGAAAGCCGCGCCGTTCTCCCTGCCGCTGGTCGAGCTTCAGAAGCCCGACGGCTCCGTCGTTTTGCCGAACGTCATGCACGAAGGCGGGCCGACACTCGTGATCGTCGGCCACATGAACTGCAAGACCACGCGTCAGACCCTGCCGTTCATCGACCGGATCCACAAAGACGGGGGCCGCGCGGTGGCGATGCTGCAGGACTCACCCGAGGACGCGGCGGCGGGCCTTTTGAAACTCGGGCTGTCGTTGCCGTTTTTTTGCGAGAGAAATCCGTACGCTCTTTCGGCGGCGATCGGCCTCGTGACCGTGCCCACGCTTCTCTTCATCGAAGCGGATGGAAGCGTGGCGCTCACATCGGAAGCGTTCCGCCGGCCCGACATCGAAGCTTTCGCAGCCCGCCTCGGCGCCCCGAAGCCGGTGATAGCGAACGACACGATGCCGGGCTTCAAACCCGGCTGAATGCCCAGAGAACCCTCGGTCTGAGGGACCCGCGAGATAATCATCAAAGTGAGCGACATTCTCGACATCTTCAAACCCCAGGGCGACCCGCTCGAAGGGCATTTCCTTCCGCCCTCCGGTCCT